>DQIQ01000074.1 GCA_003942085.1 Thermoplasmata archaeon
TGGTTCTTCATATAATTGTGGATTAAAAAAGGCAACAGATATCGAAGCATATGGAAAAAACATAAAAGTTGTGGAAGAATGGTCATACTTCGAAGACAAAGATATAAAACCTCGCATCCTGAGACTATTTCGGCATTCCAAATTCCTATCAAAGACTCAATGGACAATAAAAGCATTGCTGATTTGAAATATATTGAACTTTTTTAACTGTCAGTAAATTTGTGTTTCCTTCCCGAAGTAAGAATTAGTGAGGCTTTGAACTCCTAGTATAAGTGCCTCTGTGGGGCACTATTACCAGGGATTCAAATCCCTCCGGACTAACTTATCTCGCCTTCTTTTGTTTTTTATGTTCATGTCGATGATGAGTATCTGGAAAATGCGGATGAACATGGGTTATTTCGTTATGGGTATGTTCATGGGTATGAGGTTCATGAACGTCATCAGTATGTTCGTGCAGATGATGCATATCTGTGTGAACGTGTGAATGAGTGTGAGTGATCGGCTTATGAATATGGAAGTGTGCATGTTTTTCACTACCTACCAGCCATATGCCCAGAACCATGAACCCTGCTGCTGGTAACATGGTCCACCCAATCCATTCTCTGAGTATAATAAGTGAGGCTATAGCACCGATGAAAGGTGCTAAACTAAAGAATGTGCCTGTTCGTGAAGACCCTAATCCCTCCAGTGCTTTAATGAAAAATACCAGACTAACACCGTAACTGAATAAACCAAGCAGGAGAGCAAAAACGACTGTAATATCCAATGGTATCTTCATTCCCAGTATTAACGCAAGTGAAAGAGATGTTATTCCAGCGACAAAACCTTTGATTTGAGTAATTTGTATCGGGTCTTTATCTGATATATTACGGGTGAGATTATTGTCTACACCCCAGGATATCATTGCGAAGATAATCAATAACGGACCTGTTATGGTGAACTTACCTTGGGTAGGGTCCCAAGTGAGAAGTACTCCGGCTATAGTCATACATGCTAATGCTACCCATAAGCGTTTTCCCGTGTTTTCTCTGAAAACAAAAACAGCAATCAAGACTGTGGCAAGCCCTTCCAGATTGAGTAATAATGACGCGGAGAAACCTGACACAAGGGTTAAACCCGTCATTAGACTTATTGGACCCAGTATTCCACCGGTAAGTATAGCACCTGCCAGCCATGGTAAATCCTTCTTTTCCAACGATGCAGCCTTTTTTTCATGGTCAACCACTCGTTTCTTTCTTACAAGAGCGTAGAGGGACAAACCCAAAAATGCACCGAGATAGAGAAGACCAGCCAAAACCACAGGGGCAATATCCCCAACAAGTAATTTAGCAAGAGGTGTACTAATGCCAAATAAGAAAGCAGATATCATAACGAATATCAACGGACGTCTATCCAGGCATGTCACCTTTTTTTTGTTTATATGAAATCAAAAGGGACATATTACATTAACTCTGGTAGAATTGATGTCAATCGACTACCAATCAGAACAATCAACGGGTATGTTTTTAAGGAACGAGAGGTTAGGATATTGATGATAAAGGAGAAATAAAGGTGGTCATAGGTTTTGTTCTTATGCATGTTTCACCCTTGCATGAATATGAAGTATTCAATACACTCTCGAAACTCCCTGAGGTTATTGAACTTCATCCATTATTTGGAGAATACGATTTAATAGCAAAAATTGAAGCAAAAGATTATGAAAGCATCGGAGAAATCATTATTCATAAGATTAAAACAATAGAAGGCATAACAGATACTAAGACATTAACAGGAATAAAGTTGCATTGAAACAACGTGATGCCAACATGACACGCTTTACTAAATTATAAGTTCTATTAGGTGATTCAATTTTGTAAAAAATGAAGTAAAACAAATAGAAGAAGTTCGATGTAATGGATTTGGGTATATTTCCGATAGCACTCATGCTTCTCGCTCTTGTTATCCCTATAGTATATTGTATCAAATGGAAAAAAACAAATCTACGAAAAGTAGTTTTGATTTTCATTATTTGTATTTTCATTGTTATTCTTTATCCAAGCACAATTTATTTAGGAAATATCATAGAGCCTACGTTAGGATATTTTCTTGGAAAATTAATTCTTTTTACTCTCTTGCCTTTTGTTACAATTCTCTATCTTGAACGATGGAAAATAAAAACAACATTAATTGAATTAGGTGTCAAGAAAGAAAAACTAATGATGAGCATACTTTTAGGATTTGGAGCATTACTTATCACAGTTGTAATTGCATTACTGATATACAGATGGGGACAAGCAGAACCTCCATCAGCCTATTGGAATACGATTATGTTTTTTGATGCTTTTAATGAGGAATTTCTTTTTAGAGGAGTTCTCTTGTTGTATCTTTGGGAAATCACAGACCTTAAAATAGCATATGTAACTTCAGTCCTTGCCTTCATACTTGCTCATCCACAAGATTTCACATCATTGTATCTAATTAGTACTGCTGCACAAGGAATATTACTGGGAATCGTGACCTATAAAACAAAAAACCTTATAGGACCATGGATTTCTCATGGATTGAATAGAGTAATTCCTCAGATAATCTCTGCACTACTATAGAAATTTATTATGGACAATCTTGGGTTCAAATCCCTTCCCCTGCATTTTACTGGCAAATTCGTGCTCCCTTCCCGACGGGAGCACTTAATTCTAGTCCAACAGGAGAAAAAACACTGATTTTTTCAAATCCTCCGGGGAGCATTGAACCTCTGATGATCTTTCTCCATGAAGGAATTATTGCCAGATATTTGCTTCCCACCTCTATGAACCTTCTTGGAGGAAATTTTTATAGGGAAAACCGTGTCAATGCTTTCCCTCCCTTATTTTTATTGGGCCAAAACATTTAAATTAATCTGCCTGATATTATATCATTCACCAAAAGTTCAAGGGAGTTTGATTTCATGACTAGAGAAGGTGTTAAAAAAGGCGTGGTCGTCGGAATGCTTGTCCTGTGTCTTGGTGTGTGTTTCACCTCGTGCATCAGCGGTGGTTCGAATCGGCTTCTGACCGTTTCTACTGTTCATCCAGAAATGCTTGGAGGAATTCCTCCGAAGGAGGAATGGAATAAGACGTTTGGCGCTCCTCACCTAGATGATGCCGCGTACGACGTGCAACAGACTCATGAAGGGGGGTTCATTATTGGCGGGTACGCCAGATCCTTCGGGATTGCTTTCATTAATCCATGGCTGATCAAGATTGACTCCAAGGGGAACATGGAGTGGAACAAGACGTTTGATTACTATTCTCTCCCATCTTTTTCAGGACGGATATGGTCCGTACAGCAGACCATTGACGACGGGTACATCCTCGGGTGTACGTTCGTTAACACGACGAAGGCAAATTCAGAGGAAGGCCAACCAGTCCAAAGGACAAATCGTGATTTCCTCTCCTCGATGGTGCTCATTAAAACAGATTCCCAGGGACATGAAGAATGGAACAGCACCTGCGCTGGCCTGAACTACTCGTGGTGCTTCTGTGTTCGACAGACCAGCGACGGCGGGTACATTGCGACAGGTGGTGGCAATGCAAGCACCGAGGGTTCCCCAGATTTGTTCCTCCTGAAGACTCACCCCGATGGATCCCTTCAGTGGCTGAGGACGTATGGTACAAGTGACATGGATGAAGAGGGCCACATGGCCCAAGAGACCACAGACGGAGGATACATCATCACCGGGCTGTCGGATTGTAACTATGTCACGGACTGGGGAAAGATCTGGCTGATCAAAACAGACGCCAGCGGTACCATGGTCTGGGATAAAAAATTCGAGGGAACTGGCGGTCAAGTGAGCGTCGGGCTCAAGAACTATGGCAACTCGGTGCAGCAGACACTCGACAGCGGCTTTATTGTCGCAGGAGTGATGAATTACAAGGGGTGTTTGTTGAAGACCGATGTAATGGGCAATGAGACATGGAGGAAAACCCCATTTCTGAATGACGTCTCGTTCTTCTGCTACTCTGCAAAACAGACCACTGACGGTGGGTACATCGCGACTGGCAATGGGCTCATCAGGACCGACAGCTTCGGCAACGAGGTGTGGAACATCACAATCCCCACGCCGTTCACCGCAGGGCAGCAGACTACTGACGGCGGCTACATCATCGCCGGATCGAATAATGGATACTACAACGGTGATGTGTGGGTGATGAAATTCGCTGCAGAGCCTGTGACACCTAACCTTTCATTCACGGTCACTGGTGGCCTTGGCATCCATGTGAAGATCACCAATAATGGAACCGTGAACGCAACCAATGTCGCATGGCAGGTCCATGTCCAGGG
Organism: Thermoplasmata archaeon; assembly: GCA_003942085.1. GTDB lineage: Archaea > Thermoplasmatota > E2 > DHVEG-1 > DHVEG-1 > SM1-50. The sequence goes on from DQIQ01000074.1 coordinate 4,300, forward strand.
CGGAGTCCTTCACCGGATTAACCATACCGTGAATGGGACTGTTGACATCGCTATCGGCAAGACGAAAACGGTAGGGACCAGCATGTTCTTCGGCCTTGGCGACATCCAGATGACCGTGACAGTCGGCGATGCAACCAAGATTGCCCAGGGCACACAAGTGCTCATGTTCTCAATCTTGAAGCGATGAGGTAACAAAAGGACTTGAGTCTTAACGAAAAAACTCCTCATAGAAATTATCTGAGGGATTCTTAGAGACAAACACAAGGAGTCCGAGGCAGTCAATGATATTCATGATTTTTTATCGAAAATCAGGCATATTTTTATATAGTCCAGGGAACTTTACTAATTTCAGGGGGATTCTCATACAGAAACCAGTGTTCATGGATATTAGCGACTGGATAGAACATTGAGCATCCTTCTCCTTTAAAGATTTCAAATGGGGACAGAAACATGAACCATAAGAATAACATCAAAATCGTGATGTTGATTACCACCGTCCTTTTCACGGTGACCATTTTCAATTCCGGGGCTCTTTCACAGAACATAGAGAACCTGATGATACCCCAGCCGCTCGATCGCAAGGAAGGCCACTTCCTCTACACCCCGTGGCATTCGAAGACGACCTATCTCATCAACGAAACCGGCGCCGTCAACCACACCTGGCAGAGTACCTATTACCCTCTATATGACTCCTACATGGGGGATAACGGCTCCATCTACCTCGCCATCGAATCAGGCCAAGGTGGATTCCAAAAAATCGCCTACAACAGCACGATCCTCTGGGAATACCACTACACACGAGACAGCAGCTACGCCACCCATGATATCGTCCCACTCCCCAACGGTGACATCATCATAATCATGCAAGAAATCAAATCACACGCACAAGCCGTCCAGGCAGGACGCGACCCCAACACCGTCGGCTCCCAATTCTACCCGAATATGCTCATCCAGGTCCACCAGACAGGACCAACCAGCGGCGAAATTGTCTGGGAATGGCACATCTGGAACCACCTCATCCAAGATTTCGACGCTAGCAAAGACAACTATGGCACTGTCAGTCAGCATCCTGAACTAGCCAACATCAACTTCGACCAATACTGGAGTCCTGGCTGGCCCTATGTCAACTCCGTGGACTACAACCCCAAGTTCGACCAGATCCTCATTAGTGCCCATAACCTCGATGAGGTCTGGATCATCGACCACAGCACTACTACGGAAGAAGCAGCAGGCCACGAAGGAGGCATCTACGACCACGGCGGCGATCTCCTCTACCGCTGGGGCAACCCCCAGACCTATGATCGAGGAGACGTCAGCGATAAAAAACTCTACTTCCAACATCAATGCTGCTGGGTCAAACCTGGCCTTCCCGGCGAAGGCAACATCCTTGTCTTCTCCAACGGCAACACCCGCCCTGGAGGTCCTATCTCTAGCCTTGATGAGATCACCCCTGATGTCAATAACGACACTGGCGAATACTATCTTCCGCCCGGGGGAACCTATGGCCCTGATGATCTCACCTGGCATTATCTGCTACCGGCAGACCTCTTTTCCGACGGCTTTGGCGGTGGCCAACGGATGCTCAACAACAATACCCTCATCTGCTCCGGATGGAACGGGGTTTTCATCGAAGTCACGCCAGAGCAACAAATCGTCTGGACATACATCAACCCCTTCCCGTACCAATACGACGAAGTCTACCGTACCCAATACATACCGCCTTATGAGCCACCGCCACCGCCACCCCCGCAGCATCATCTCCCTGATCTCGAATGCAACGGGACCCTTTCCTGGTCGAACATCAAACCAGGGGCGACTGTCCATGGCAGTTTCCAGGTGATGAACATCGGAGATAACGACTCGCTACTGAACTGGACCATAAACAACACCCTGACATGGGGAACGTGGACGTTCACCCCGTCGTCCGGTGAGGGCCTCACCCCCGCACAGAGACCAATAACCGTCCAGGTGTACATGATCGTACCCAAGGAGAAC
>DQIQ01000075.1 GCA_003942085.1 Thermoplasmata archaeon
TACAGCCGCTCGTGTAACTCCAAGCCGTTTTGCAGCATCGCTCTGACTGAGTCCTTCCCTTTGCACCAACCGGTATACCATCTCGGCTCTCATCGGCGGCAAAAGATTTCTGACCATCGTATCACAATGCATCAGGGTACAGGTATGTTTTGTCATACGAACGCCGACTGGGGTTTCTGTGTTTGTTCAGTGCGGTTCTGGTAGATAATCTGACGTGCATCTCGGAAGTTGAATTTCTCAATAATCAGATGCTTTTCTTTCAGCTTCTTCAGTGCATAACGCACCGTGCGCGGGGCAAGGTGTGTTTTTTGCACAAGATCCTTGTGCGTCATCGCACCCCCTACATCCAGGATTTCCAGTACTGTTTTTGATGATGGGGGTAATGTAGTGTTATACATGGTTATAGTGTTAACGTTGTTAACATAAGAATCTGTTGGTGATTTAAATGAACCCTCTCAATATTCAAGTGTGTTTGAGCGTCAGGAACGAGTTGCAGTTTTTCTTTTACTGGGTGTAACCATTGCAGTAATTTCTGCGCACATGTTTCTTGGGGCGCTCGGGAAACAATCATTTGCGAACCCCTTCACCAATAATTCAGAAGATGGTGAACTGGTAATTGTAACGGGAACAATCGATCGGGTTGTTTATACCCAAACCGGAGGGCACGTGAATTTGTATGTGAATAATATCACCATTTTTGTCCCTTCACAGGTTGCGCAGGAAATTATAATTCGGAAAGGAGATTCGATCTCTCTATATGGCGTTGTCCAGACCTACCGTGGGAAAAAAGAGATCGTGGTAAGTTCCAAAAAAGATATTACTCTCGTTCTCTAAAATAATCCCAACTTATCAGGTTCTGGGCAAAAATTTTAAAAAACCTTAACGTTATTTTACCAGAGTATCAACATTCTTTTTCATAGAAGTTTTCTGTATCGAATCCAGAGCATTTTGTGCTGCCTCACGTACATCAACATCAGCATCAAGGAGTGTTTCTTTTAAAAAAGGAATAGCCCGGTCATCAGCAATTTTCCCAAGAGCCCATGCAGCAGTTTTCCTGACAATTTTCTTTTTATCCTTCAGAAGCGGAAGAAGGTGATCCACACCTTTTAAATCCTGAAGTTCTCCTAACCCCCAGGCAGCTCCGGTCCTAAGCCATTTATCCTCTGATTTCAATGCTCCAATAAGAGGTTCGACGGCGCGATGATCTCCCAGTTTTCCCAAAGATTTTGCTGCAAGCCACTGGACATCAACAAACGGGTCTCTGAGTGCATCGATCAACGGTTGGACTGCAGTGTCATCCCCTTCATTTCCCAATGCTTCAGCTGCCCTCCAGCGATAATTTAGATTGGGATCTTTCAGCAGGGTGATATAACCTCTAATCCGTAGTTTCCGACGCTCTGCTATTGCGGCTAACTCCGCTTCCGTTGGTTCATCAGAAAGTTCAGTAACATTTACCTGGGTTTCAGGATTACCCATTTACATTCCTCAATAGCCACCAATTCGTAGTATAGAGCCATTAAGGTTTTTAAAAAAAAATGTCCTGCGGTTTTATCATCGAATTAAAAGTGAACAATACCCGCAGTCTCAAGATTCCGTTCAAATGTTGGAGGACTAGGAGAATTATCTCATTAAAAGCATCAGGGATTGTTATCCGGTACAATTTCAAGATTCACTGAGAAATTGCAGACTGAATGAGTGAGAAAACCCAGACTTATCACATCAACATCCAATGCCGCGTAATTTATTAGCAAACTCTCGGTTATTCCTCCTGAAAGTTCAATTAAAATTCGATCCCTCATTCCTTCGCGCTTCAGGACTTCAATCGTCCGTGCAACCTGGTACGGGGTCATATTGTCAAGCATAATGATATCTGCACCCGCAGTTGCAGCGATAAGGGCATCATCAGAAGTTTCCACTTCTACTTCAATTTTTTTAAACACTGAAACATTTTTGGCTGTTCGGACTGCACTTCTGAGAGGGACAAGCGCCAGATGATTATCTTTGATAAGAATCCCATCGCTCAGGTTCATACGGTGAGGATCCCCACCGCCAATCTGCACCGCTTTTTTATCAAATATCTGGAAACCAGGACATGTCTTTCGTGTTGCAGCCACCCGGCAGTGTGGATTGATTGATGAGACAATATCCACCATCTTTCTTGTTTGCGTTGCGATACTGCTCATTCTTCCTACGATATTTAGGGCTGTACGTTCAACAAGCAAAATTTTTTTGGCATCCCCGGAAAGTGAGAGAATCATATCATTTTTACCGACGAGATTCCCGTCTTCAGCATCCTGCTTTACGGTTATACCAAAGTGGGAACACAGAGTGGACACCTCAGTCAGTCCGGCTATAATTCCATCCTGTTCAGCTGTCATGATCGCATTACAGGTTATATCGGGAATCACCAATAACGAAGTTATGTCCCCAATCGGAGCATCTTCCTCAATAAATCGCAGCATATAATTGAGCAGTTCCATACAGTTTTTCCCCATTTTTAAATCATGTTCCAACGATTATTGGATCACTGAGATTATTCAGGAGCGAGAGAATTGAGAGTGCTGCAAGGTAGCTTGTCGAGGGATTATCTGGACTGGGAATATTGGTCACTTTAATGTAAGTTTCACCAAAGCTCCCCTCAATAAATAATTCATGGACATTTCGGTCAACAGAAGGGTCAACCCACAGTTCCACATCGGTATCCTTTCCTGCTGCAAGACTCATGGCGACAGAAACGTTGACGTTTTTTGGGAATGCCTTGATGCACTCGTTAGCTTTGCCGGAAAATATCAGCTTTCGCTTATCAGCAGTGATACCAAGCGATGCAGGACTTTTAGTGGTCCTTAAAAGTAACCTATTGATCTCTGAGATCCTGCCAATTTTCAGGTTATCGAGGCCAAATATCGCCCCGCTGGGGATATGTATTTTCTGTCCGAACCTGATCGCCGTTTTCTGGATCTCATCGCGGAATGATGTATCGGCAAGAGCTCCTACGCTCATAATCACAAAATCCTTATGGTGAGACAGTACTGGTTCTGCATAAATTTTCACAGCGCTTACCGATGCTGCTTCCACAACAATATCAATATCTCCGGATATGAATGACTCAAAATCTTCAAAAGCTTGTGCACCAGAAATCTCCGAAATCTCTTTTGCCCGCTGAAATACCAAATCATAAACAGCTGAGATTTCGAAACTACCTCCATGCTGTGCGATGATATGTCCAATATTACCACAGCCAAGGAGCCCGATTCTCATCATAATAAACAGATTATGGGTATCATCGGTTAAGTGTTGTGCTCACCATGTGATGTCAGTTAGGGAAAACAGATTTTTCCCTCAACGACAAGATTTTTCCATCGTCAGGCTTTAGATTTTTAAAATTCTATTAATAATTCTTTCAACACTATTTATTGAAGCGTACCCAAAAGAATCCGGTGGTGCTGAACAGTGGTCAAAACCTTAGAACCCGTTTGCGGAAATATTCCGGAACCTGATACTTTTGATGTATTTCACAACAAACGTGTTTTTATTGAAACATATGGGTGCCGCTATAACTTTGGAGACACTGCCAAACTTGTAGAGATTCTCAAATACAAAGGAAGCATTTTGGTGGATTCGGCTAAGGAAGCTGAAGCGATAATCATCAATACATGCACGGTTGTCGGTACAACTGAACGAAGGATGATGAGGAGACTTTCACGGTACCGGGAATATGATCTCTACGTGACCGGCTGTATGCCAGCTGTCCAGCGCGAGGCGATTTTTGCGGTCTGCACTCCAAAAATTATTTTGTCAGAAACGATCCGTGAAGCTTACCGGAGTATTGGGACTGTTGCAGGCAAAGGAGTGGCGATTGTTCAGACCGCCCAAGGGTGTTGTGGCAGGTGCACATACTGTCTTACCCGATTTGCACGTGGACCCCTGAAAAGTTTTACAGAAAAGGAAATCCTTGGAGAAATATTTGCGCATGCACATGCCGGGACATCTGAAATCCAGATTACCGCTCAGGATATGAGTTCCTGGGGCCAGGATATCGGGAAATCACTTCCCTTTTTGTTAAAGCGTATTGATGATCTGCCAGGTGAGTTCATGATCCGAGTGGGGATGATGAACCCTGCCTTGATTAAAGGGATGCTTGACGATTTGATTGAAGGTTTTGCCAGTGATCACATTTTCAAATTTGTTCATATTCCTGTCCAGTCGGGGTCAGATGCTGTTCTTGATCGAATGGGGCGAGGATATTCTGTTGCAGATTTTGACGAGATTGTCACTGCGTTCAGGAAACGATATCCGGAAATTACTCTTGCAACTGATATGATTGTAGGATTTCCCGGTGAAACACAAGAAGAATTCTCTCAATCACTTGACCTGATTGAGAGGGTCCGACCGAACAAAGTCAATATCACTCGCTATTCACGGCGCCCGTTTACACCTCTTTTTACTGTGAAAGACTGTCCGGAATGGATTAAAAAAGATCGTTCACGCATCATGAATACCCTCGCTGAAAAGGTCTACGCTTCAATCAATGCCGGCGTTCTCGAAAAAGAGGTGCCTTTTCTTGTTACAGAAACCCTCAAAGAGGGATCGGTTATGGCCAGATCGCCCAATTATCTGGGAATTGTGATAAATGAGAATCTTCCCGTAGGATACGAAGGGAGGGGAATCCTGAAAAAAGAGCGGAAGTATTTTTTTATTGGAAAGCGGGTTATCTGATTTTTTATTAACGATATCCATATGCTCTTATAACTGCGCAGATGATATAATCATTCTTCGTTTTTCGGGAAAGAAACCGTTATTAAAATACATTTCCGGTCATACGTTTCCTTTTCCAAGAATCGGTATTAACACATTCTTTTTAAAATCCACGTAAAACCGAGTTGTTTAATAAGCGAAGTATCAACATTTCTTAATCATCGGAAAGCACAGGAAAGGATAAAAATATGGACGAAATTGAAGCCGGATTTAAAAAACTTGAACAAAAGATCGAAGAAATGCAGGAAAAAGGAGACTCTCTTTCACAAGAGGTCCGGGACCATGAATCAGAACTCCTTACACGGATGGCAAAATCTGTTGTACCAATAGTAAAAAATGTGGGCTTGAATATGCTAAAAAAGGGAAAGCAGGACACCAAGGGGGAAATCTACGATCCCGCATATTTCCCGGGAAAGATGATCATTTTAGGCAAGGCTGTTAAACCTGTTGCAGCAAGGCCAGACAATCCTCAAATGCCAGTTGCCGACCAGTTTTGTGTCCTGTCTGAAGAAGGAAAATTCTTCGAACTTATGTATAGTTTTGATGGGTTCCTTACCGATTCTTACCTGAATCCCATCGATGCAAAGACCGCAATAGAGAATTATGGATATGATATAATGTTCATGCTGTACCGCGCAATGCACGATTATTTAAAGGGAGAAGAAGCGCTTGTTGAAGCACTTGAAAAAGTTTTAGGATATATTTATTCCCGTAATTCATGAGCAACGCATCCGGCTTTTGAGTTCTTCTCCATGAAACAGGATCAAATACGAAAAATAGAAGATATTATTTTACAAGCCCTCCAGTGTTTTCCCGATTACCGAAAGTGAATGCGTGTAAAAAATTCATGCATCCCTTTTTTTATTACGCTACCCCATTTGCCCCATGGAAAAACACTCTGTCTGAGATAAAAAATTGGTTTCAAGTGTCAGATTCACGGTTTATTTTCGACATGTCGATGAGTTAATGTTGGAAAAACAATGTATCAAAATGTGCGGGATGGGCCCGATGTGATTCGAACACATGACCTCCCGGTTATCAGCCGGGCGCACCACCGGGCTATGCTACGGGCCCAAAAGTTTGCCTGAAATTTTCCTTAAATTTACCTTATTTACTACTCCATCAGAGTTATTATAAGTTGTGAATTGCAGAGCAGGTGGTAAAACGATCAGATA
>DQIQ01000076.1 GCA_003942085.1 Thermoplasmata archaeon
ATCATAAAAAAACAGAGGTCATTGATGCGAGATCAGCAAAACAGAAAGTATACGAAGAGGTCTACAACAACGCGTTGAAACAAGCTGATCAAATCGAAAAAAAAGCACACGTCTACTTCCTCAACAGCAAGAGCCACGATGATAAAAAACAAAAGAAGCTGGATATCGAACAATCCTATATCCCTGTTGATTTTGAGGAACGATCCAAGGAAATTAAAGAAAAGCAGGATAAAGAAGAAGAACAGAAACGACAAGAAGAAGAAAAAATACTCAAACAACTCGAACGTGAGCATGAAAAACTTGAAAAACTAGAAACCAAGAAAACAGAACTTGAGGAAAAAAAACAGGAACTGAAACAAAAAGAAAAAAAGGCACCAAAAAAAGACCTGCAGCCCTCACAAACCAAGAAGGATTTGAAAAAAGAAGCAAAGGAACAAAAGCGACTGCAGCGACTTGAAATTCGAAAAGCACATATCTTGGAACGACAACATAAAAAAGAAGAAAAACAGGCTCTCAAGCACAAGCAGAAACAACAGCATATCAAAATGAAAGGATCTAAAAATCAACAAAAACTCCCAAAACAAAAAACAGAAGGAAAAAGCCTATTCAAAAAAGAAAAAAATATATCTTCTCTTGAGCTTGACGAGGACCTCAAAAAAGTCCTTCTCATGACCGACACCCTGTTAGGGGAGCTGCCTGAGGATGTCTTGAACCGATTTGTTCAATCTGAAGAATTTGAGCTCTACGAGAAAGTATTGAGTAAATACAAGATCAAGTGAGTATTATGGGCCTTTTAGAAAAAGCACAACAAAAAAAAGTACAATCTTCCGTCGAAGAAGAATCACCAGTGATTAAAACAAAAAAACGACAACCATCAACTCAGCAAAAAACAGCAAAACAAGAACAAGAGAACGGACCAAAAGCACCCTATCGTATCATTACGTCAGAAAATACCGCCGAACAACCACGCAGCCTTCTTGAAAAAGCTCGACAAAGGAAGATATCACCACCGCAACCACCAAAAAATATCCCCTGGGACGCAACACAAAAAAAAGAGGAAACATTCACGGGGTTAATCCTGGAAAACGGTGAAAAGAAAATTGAAGTCATCGAAGAACAAACAGGTTTTGGGTGGAAAAAACAGGGTGCACGGCGTACCGTTTATGACCATACTACCCACGAATACATTTATGAAGTCATCGAACCGCAGTTGAACGAAGACGAAAAACAGGTTAAAAATGAAATCTCACATCTCTTCAAAATGCTTGCGGATATTAACACATTTGATATGACCAATGAAGAAAAAGAAAAATTCTTAGAAGAGACTATCGAACGAATCATTAGCGATAATCATATTTACTTCGAAGAAGGCTCGAAAGATACCATCTTTTATCATATCTTCCGGGACTTTCTCGGCTACGGACGCATCGATATCCTCATGCACGACGACGGCATCGAAGATATATCCTGCGACGGACCAACCACCCCTATTTTTATCTACCATCGTAAACACGAGGGAATCGAAACCAACATCTATTTTGATTCTGAACAAGAACTCAACTCGTTTCTGGTGCGGCTCTGCCAAATCTCGGGAAAACAAATCTCGATTTTCTCACCAATCGTCGATGGGAAGCTGCCGGACGGCTCCCGTCTTCAAGCAACCCTAGCAAGAACAGTCACGAAAGGCTCGACCTTCACGATACGTAAATTCAAGGAAATACCACTCACCCCTATCGACTTAATCGAATACAAATCACTGTCAACGGAGATGGCAGCGTATTTCTGGATGGCTATAGAAGACGGCGCCTCCATACTCTTTTGTGGAGGAACCGCGAGTGGAAAAACAACCGCTCTCAATGCCCTCATGCTGTTCATCCCTGCTTCACATAAGATCATCTCCATCGAAGACACGCGAGAAGTCAACATCCCGCATAAGAACTGGATTGCGGGAACCACTAGGAAAGGATTTGCTACCAGCGATGATAACAAAACCGGTAAAGACATCGACATGTTCGACCTCATCAGGGCAGCATTGCGACAACGGCCACGCGTTATCATCGTAGGAGAGGTTCGAGGAAGGGAAGCAGATAGCCTGTTCCAGGCGATGGCGACCGGACACACTGCGTACGCAACGGTACACGCTAGCACGATCCATATGCTAATCCAGCGACTCGAAAACCCACCCATAGAGCTCCCGCGAGCTCTGCTAACCTCACTGGACATCATCGTCTTTCAAAACGCTGTCGACATTGGGGGAAAAATGGTCAGACGGATGACCAGTGTCACCGAGATCATCAAACTTGACACTGATACTAACCAGCTTATCTTCATGGCACCCTACACCTGGGTCTCCAAGACTGATGATCGATTCGAAAGCTCTGGCTCAAGCAAGATCCTCAACCGCATCAAACAGCAAAACGACTGGACCGACGAACAACTCCTCCAGGAGCTCAACAACCGGATCCTCGTGCTTGAATGGATGAGAAAGAACAAAGTCAGATCTTATAAGAAATTCGGCAGTCTCATCGCAGAATACAAAAAATTCCCTGAAAAAATCCTTGCACTGGCAAAGAAGGATATGGAAGAATGAAATCGACGAAATACACTCGATTTTGTCGACGACTCTTTTCAAGCACCTTTGAAAAATTCAATATAAGCGAAACTAATAAAAACAAAATGCTTGAAAAAGCAAACATCAGCATGGTGTACCAAGAATACTACTCGATGATCCTTATGAACATCATTCTTGGGTTCATTGTTTCGTTTTTCTCAACTGCATTTCTCTACCTTCTCGTTCCAAATAGCATCACGGCGTTACTACTGCTTATTGTGACTTCAATTGTTCCGCTACTTATTGGAATGGTCTACCTTCAGCTGCCAAACACCAAAGCAAAATCACGGGGTAAGAACATCGACCGCCACCTTCCCTATGTGGCAAATTTCATCAACACCATGTCGGTTGCTGGGATTTCCCCCTCGGAGATCTTTGGCACCCTCTCAGGAATAGAGCTGTACGGAGAGGTACAAAAAGAAGCAAAAAAAATAACCACAGAAATTGAGCTGATGGGCCTTGATTCAATCACCGCCCTAAAAAACGCTATCGCGATATCCCCTTCAAGAAAATTCAAAGATTTCCTTCAAGGGATCGTCGCGGTCCTCCAATCCGGAAGCGAACTTGCCCCCTATTTTGACCGCTGTGTCGAGCGGTACATGTACGACGATTTAGACGATCGGAAAAAAAACCTTGAATCACTCGCCATCATGGCTGAAAGTTTCGTAACAACCGTGATTGCCTTTCCACTGTTCCTCGTCATCATCTTGTCGATCATGGGACTGACCAGTGGGGGGATCTCATTTGATTTCCTCTACATCATCTCCCTTCTCATACTCCCTATGGCGTATTTTGGATTCTATGTTATGATGAAATCAGGGATGGGTGAAGAAGTATAAAGAAACTCAGACTCGTCAAAGAATACAACATCAATAGAAAATACGGGAAAGATAAAACCATCGAGGTCATCATTGGAGTTTCGGTTCTTCTTGCAGCTATTTTCTTTGTCCTTGGCTTTTTTGCCTTCATCCGACATCCCATCATAAACGTCAGTTTCATCCAACCTATCGATTATCTGGTGTTCGGAGTCCTCGGCTGCATCGGGCCGCTTGGGTTCTACAACTCGATGAAACAAAAACAAAAACGAGAAATCATGGATAAACTCCCTGATTTCCTACGAGACATCGCCAACTCCTCTGCGTCCGGGATGACCATTTATGACTCCATCAGATCAGCTTCAGAGGGAGACTACGGTCAGCTGACTGAAGAGCTAAAAATGACGGTCGCACAGCTCTCCTGGGGTATCCCCATCGACGAGGCATTGACAAATTTCGGAGCACGGGTCAATACCAATGAAGTCAAACGACTCGCTATCACTATTAACAAAGCCCTGGAAATCGGTGGGAATGCCTCCGCTGTCTTCAACGCAGCAGCAAAAGAGCTGGACCAGATCAGACGCGTCGAACAACAACGACGCACTGAGATGTCCATGTACAGTATTGTTATTTTCATCAGCTTTTTCGTGTTTCTAGCAGTCATTCTTGTCATCAACGGCACGATCTTTCAAGCCATCTATGACCTTCAGGGAAAAATGGTGGGAAAAGCAATCGGAAACATCAGAATAGCAAACATTGACCCCAGTGAAGTAAAAACCATGTTCTTTACCTTCGTCTTTGTCCAAAGCCTTGGCGGTGGTCTGCTCGGCGGCTTTATGATGGAAGGGCGTATCTCTGGCGGGATCCGTCAAGCGTTTATCCTTGTCCTGATCTCATTTCTCACCTTCAAAATACTTTTCTAAACTGTCAAAGCAGCCAAAATGTCACGATACCATTAAATAGACTAAAAGGACAGAGTTGTACTGGTAGTGAGGAGAGATGAAGGACGTAGAGTTCTCTGACAATTCTTACGGAGCATCGGAAGTGATTGGGGCGATTATTCTTGTTCTTATCGCGGTTGGTGCTTTCGGAGCGATTTATTTACAAGCATTTCCTGTGCCATTTCCTTCTCCTGAACCGCACGTGCAGCTTGCAGGATATGTCACTGATGGTGGAAAGGTCGTCCTGCAGCATGTCGGCGGTGAACAATTGAACTCCTACACGATACGTGTGGAACAATCGGATGGACCACACGTCTACCAGTTTTATAATGAAACCTGGGAGATGGGACAAATTTATTACCTGCCTATCAACGAACCCCTCTTTATAGAAGAAAAACAAGTTCGAGTCAGTGTCTATACCATGCTTTCAGATGGAAGCACGAAAATCATCTTCGATGGCATCATCTCACCCCGTGAACATCCGTCGGGGCCTGAATCGTCCCCCTTGATTGATCCTATGCTCGTAACAACGTTACGAACGAGAACGATTGACGAAGACCTCATCTGCTACAATTATACGATAAACACCAGCAGTAACCCTCATACCTTCATCTACAACTGGATGTGCGCCTCCACTGGTTTATATTCATCGTTTACAAGGGTTCTTATGCCTTTTGACAGTCAGAACCCGTTCCAAACCAAGGACTATTCAGGGAATCACTACAACGGAACCATCAACGGAGCGACATGGACGACTACTGGTAAACTTGGTGGTGCATATCAATTTGATGGGAATGACTTTATTTCGATCCCATACTGTTTTGAGAACAGTACAATTGGCAAAATCACGGTCGAAGCATGGATAAAAACAAGTCTTACCTCAGGGACCATTCTGTCTTTTAACCGGAATAAATACTGGGAGCTAGCATTGACTGATGGTCATGTGAAATGGAGTACAAATTCAAGCGATGGTGCTGTTGATATTAAAGGAAATCTCCTGGTGAATGATAACACCTGGCATCTTTTAGCTGCGACATACGATGCTGCTTTAGGTGATTGTGCTATTTATATCGATGGCAGACTTGACACCTATCAGCATACACATGCAGCAGGAAAACTCCTTGGCTCCGGCGATCGTCCTAGTGGTGCCGTTGGAAAAGGGACAGGTGTTGCCGGTAGACAAACCATTTTTTCGACTGGTTTTGAAGCACAGGATGAAAAAAATCAGTGGGTAGAAAACAATGGGACTGGAGGCGGACAACAACTGAACTGGACGAACCTCCGATATGATAATTTCAATTTAGGATGGGGTAATTACGTTCCTGGAAGCAATGGCTCCTCTGCAGATAGCTATCGATCCACTTCCTATAAATACGAAGGGACAACGTCCGCATGTATACGGGATAACAGCGGCACAGCCTCAGCATTCACCCTTAACTCTATTGATATCGATACTCCTGCTTGCAAATCATTACGGATTGATTTCTGGTGGATGTGGC
>DQIQ01000012.1 GCA_003942085.1 Thermoplasmata archaeon
TGGACCCGCCACTCCACCCACAGACCAGACAGCCCATCGGTCCGGATGATCTCAAAACAATCTTCCCTATGGAGCTCATCAAGCAGGAAGTAAGCCAGGATCGATACATCACGATTCCAACGGAGATTAGAGAGATCTACCGCATCTGGAGACCCTCTCCGCTCTACCGGGCGCGTCGACTGGAAAAAGCACTCAAAACACCAGCTGAGATCTATTACAAATGGGAAGGTGGCAGCCCCGCAGGAAGCCATAAACCCAACTCAGCGGTCGCCCAAGCCTACTACAACAAAAAGGAAGGTATCGAACGGCTTGTCACCGAGACCGGCGCTGGACAATGGGGATCAGCACTTGCGTTCAGCACCCAGCTGTTCGGCATCCAATGCCGGGTCTACATGGTCAAATGCAGCTACGAACAAAAACCATACCGACGAATCCTCATGGAAACCTGGGGCGCTGAAGTCTTCCCAAGCCCAACCACCCTTACCAATGCTGGCAGAGAAACCCTGAAAAAAGACCCTCAGACCTCGGGAAGTCTTGGGATCTCAATCAGCGAAGCAGTGGAGGATGCAGCGACCCATGATAATACGAATTACGCGTTAGGATCTGTCCTCAATCACGTGGTCTTACATCAGACCGTGATTGGGCTGGAGCTGAAAAAACAGTTTGAGCTCATTGATAAATATCCAGATATCATCTGTGGATGTGTCGGTGGTGGGAGCAATTTTGGTGGAACGAGCTTCCCGTTCGTACGCGATAAAATCCTTGGCAAAAAACCAGACCTGAAAGTCGTTTCCGTCGAGCCACTCGCCTGCCCCACCCTTACCCAAGGTGAATATCGCTATGACTACGGTGATTCCGTTGGTCTCACCCCTCTTTTAAAAATGTACACGCTCGGTCATGATTTTGTCCCCTCTGCAATCCATGCTGGTGGACTACGATACCATGGCGACTCACCGCTCCTGTCGAAACTCACAAAAGAAGGATACATGGATGCTCTTGCGTACACGCAGCAAGAGATCTTTGAGGCTGCAATGATGTTTGCACGAACTGAAGGAATGATCGTTGCTCCAGAATCAGCACATGCGGTACGTGCCGCTATTGATTTTGCAAAGATCTGCAAGAAGAAAAACGAAAAGAAGATCATTGTATTTACCAACAGTGGTCATGGACATTTCGACCTTGGGGCATATGATGATTACCATCACAACAGAATCCCTAACGGCGAGTATAAAAAAGTCGTTGAAAAAGGAGCGGAATAACCCTTCTTTTTTTCTTATTTTTTTCTACCAAAAAAAATAATTAAACCATATCTTTATCTACCACCATACTTCTTAATAAAGGGTATTTAATATCCCCTTTGACCTTACAACCTTACTGGGGTAGGACCTATGAATGAATTTGATATATCAAAATTACGACACGGAACCGACCTGATAAAAAAAGGATTTTCCAAGATGCAGAAAGGTGGTGTCATCATGGATGTCACGACTGCTGAACAGGCAAAAATAGCTGAAAAAAGCGGTGCTGTTGCCGTGATGGCTCTCGAAAGAGTCCCTGCTGATATCCGAGCCCATGGCGGCGTTGCACGAATGGCAGATCCTACCATTATAAAACAGATCATAGACACCGTCAGTATCCCTGTGATGGCAAAAGCAAGGATAGGACATTTCGTCGAAGCCCAAGCATTAGAGGCACTTGGGGTAGATATGATCGATGAATCAGAAGTTCTGACCCCTGCAGATCCTTTTTATCATATTGATAAACGAGTGTTTACCATTCCTTTTGTCTGCGGCTGCCGAAACCTTGGTGAAGCAACCCGGCGTATCTGGGAAGGCGCAGCGATGATTCGGACCAAAGGAGAAGCAGGCACCGGCAACATCATTGAGGCGGTTCGGCATCAACGCATGGTGACCGGCATGATTCGAACATTAAAAACCATGCAAAACGCACAGGTGCAAAATGTAGCCGAGGGATATTGTCAAAACTACGTTACCTCGTTTAAAACCTTGACGAATCAGGATGCCGATGATAAGACGGTTGTGTTTGGTTCTTATACATACAGCACTCTTAAGAAAGAGATGTTTGAGGTTTTAAAGGAGACCAAGGAACTGCAACGACTCCCGGTTGTTAACTTCGCTGCAGGCGGGATCGCTACACCAGCTGATGCCGCACTCATGATGCAGTTAGGAAACGATGGTGTCTTCGTCGGATCAGGTATTTTCAAATCAAAGAATCCTGAGAAACGAGCAAAAGCAATCGTTGAAGCTGTCGCGCATTTTGATGAACCAGCAAAAATCGCAGAAGTCAGCAAGAACCTTGGCGATGCGATGCTTGGCATTGAGATCAGTACGATACCAAAAGAACAACTTCTCCAGGAACGAGGCTGGTAGCAATAGTCACGATTGGGGTATTATCCCTTCAAGGGGCGGTTTCTGAGCACCTTGCTTCTATGAATCGTGTTTTTAAAGAGGAAAAACAGACCGGGCAAGCCATATTGGTCAGACAACCACGTGATATTGATGCCTGTGATGGATTGATCATCCCAGGTGGGGAGAGTACGACGATTTCGCGGATTTTGGTCAATTCAGGGATGCATGAGGTGATCCGCAAACGCATGAGCCAGAAGAATATCGCTCTGATGGGAACGTGCGCAGGATGCGTCCTTCTTGCCAGGCAGCTTACTGACTCTAAGGCTGACGTGCGGCTCTTGGAAGCGATGGATATGCAGATTGAGCGCAACGCTTTTGGCCGGCAAAAAGAGAGCTGCGAGCGATCAATAGCGATTAAGGGATTTAGCACACTGTATACTGCTGTGTTTATCCGCGCACCAGTCATTACGAAAATATGGGGAGCCTGTGAAATACTCGCAACAGCTGGAAAAGAAATAGTTATGGCCAGGCAGGACAACTACCTGGCGTTGTCGTTTCACCCTGAGCTCACCGATGATCTCAGGATTCATCGATATTTTTTAGAGATGTTATAGTTACGCTTTCATGATTGCAAGCAGGAAGATGCCCAGGGCAATCAGCGCACCAACAACAGCACCAATCACCGCGATGATCCCGTTGACAATCGTCCCTGAAAAGTTCAGGATATCCATGGGTGTTCCCAGGAAACCTATAAGGTTTGCGCCCCAGAGGAAGATCACTCCGACGAGAAGTCCGATTATGATTAAGATTGCTCCGACAGCTCTGCTTTTACCTGATCCAAAATAGGCGGTAAAGATACCTGCGATTACACTTGCTATTGCAAACACCAGCGTCATCATGCTTAGAAAATATTGTACTAATCCTTCCATTTTTTTTTCACTCCTTAAAATTTCGTTCCCGTAAGCGTTTTTGTGTCAATCACTCCTTCGATGGTCCTTATTTTGTTCACCACAATGTCGCCAAGGCTTTCAAAGTCATCTGCCTCGATCTTTGCGATGAGATCATATTCTCCAAATAAAGGATGGAGCTCGATGATCTGTGGTACCTTTGAGAGCTTATTGTACACCTCATGCTCATGCGCGGGGGCGGCACTTATTAGGACGAACCCAATTGCCATATATTTTACCTTCCTCGCTCACCGTTATAGTGTCATGAGATATAAGTCTTACGTTATTTAATAATTCGCCTGTATCTGATAAATGCAGATTTTTCTTTTTACTTTCCCCTGTACATTTGAACAAAATTCTCTTTGCTGCGGTTATAGGTGCGTTCAACGGAATCAGGAAAGAAACACGCAGGGAGTTCATCTCTGCTATGGTGGTATCTGAGGCATTCGCAGCAGAGTCCCTTCCTGCTGCACGGATAACTACAGTTGCACGCTTTTTTATTTTGTTGTACCTTACATTCGACCATACTCATGCCGCTCCGGCCAGTTTTTTAAACTCGTTTTCGCTGAGAATCACTAATCCCAATTTTTTTGCTTTGTCGTATTTTGAACCAGGATCTGCTCCGACGACCACATAATCAATGTCTTTTCCTATCGCTGAGGAAACCATGCCCCCGTTTTTCATCACCAGGTCTGATGCATCCGGTCTGGACAATGTTTGAAGTCCCCCGGTGAACACAAACTTTTTACCGGTCAGACGTCCTTCTTTTTTTGCCTCTTTCGTTCGAATCCCGATGTCTTTTAACTTGTTGATAAGATCGATGTTCTCCTCTGTAGCAAAGAATGTTGCTATCGCCTGTGCTGTTTTTTCACCAAGACCATGTATCTGCGTCAGTTCCTCCGCTGTTTTTTTTGCTAGTTCATCGATGGAAGGGTAATGTGAAGCAAGAATCTGAGCAGCGAACTTTCCAACATGACGGATTCCCAGTCCGTAGATCAAACGCGCCAGACCCTGCTGTTTACTTTTTTCAATGGATGCAAGGAGATTTTCCACTGATTTGTCCTTGAATCCCTCCAGGGTCAGTAGGTCTTCTTTATTAAGATTGTACAAATCCGCGATGGTATCCACAAGCCCTTTTTCTATGAGCTTATCGACGGTCTGTCCGCCCAAATGATCGATGTCCATTGCATCCCTTGAGGCAAAATAATCGATACGCCATTTCAACCGTGCCGGGCACTGCTTGTTAGGACAGCGGACCGCAACCTCATCGATGGTTCTGATGACTTCTGATCCGCAGACCGGACATTTTTTGGGAATCGCGCGTGCTTTCTCATCACCCTTTCTTTTTTCTATGATGCTTTTTACCACTTGGGGGATCACATCACCGCTGCGTTCCACCAAAACCATGTCACCGATGCGGATATCTTTGCGTTTCAATTCATCGAAATTATGCAATGTCGCTCTAGAGACAGTCACCCCACCGACCTGGACCGGCTCAAGGACAGCGACCGGGGTCAGGGTACCGGTTCGTCCTACCTGTATCACGATATCGTTGAGTCGAGTGGTCGCCTGTTTTGCGGTGAATTTAAAGGCAATCGCCCATCGCGGGTGCTTAATGGTTGCGCCTAACTGTCTTTGTTGAGCAAACGAATTTACCTTCAGGACAACCCCGTCGATTTCATAATCGAGTGTTTCGCGTTTTTGTTCTAGGTCTTTGCAGAACGTGATTGCTTCTTTGATGTTCCTTACTTTTTTAATCAACGGATTAACACGAAATCCTGCAGTTCGTAGTGTCTCTAAGGATTTTTCATGGGTCTTAAAATCGGTATCTGAGTGGGAGATATAATAAAGGAAGGTGTCCAGTGGTCGTGTGGCGACGATGCGGGGATCAAGTTGTCTGAGTGAGCCTGCTGCTGCGTTCCGCGGGTTGGCAAACACCTGTTCTCCTTTTTTCTCTTGCTCTTTGTTGAATTTTTTGAACGTAGAGATGGGGAAATAAACCTCGCCGCGCACTTCAGCGTTCTTAAGGTCTGATCCTTGTACTCGCAGGGGGATACTATGGATTGTCCGAAGGTTAGCAGTGACATCATCACCTTTTTGGCCATCACCGCGGGTCGCTCCTCTGACGAACACTCCCTGCTCATAGATGAGGGCGATGCTAACCCCGTCGATCTTGGGTTCACAGACGTATTCGACGTCACCAGCGTTTTTTTTGACCCGCTCATCAAACTCGTTGAGCTCGTCATAGGAATACGCGTTTTCTAGCGAAAGCATCGATATTTTATGGTCTACAGTCGTAAATCCTTTCAGTGGTTCACCACCGATCCGTTGTGTCGGAGAATCTGGTGTGATGAAATCAGGGAACTGGGCTTCCAGAGCCTCAAGTGATTTAAGAAGCATGTCGTACTCGTAGTCGGAGATAACCGGGTTGTTTTCGACATAGTACTTATGGTTATGGTAGTTGATTTCATCACGAAGTTTTGCTGTCTGTTTTTTTGCTTCGTTCTTATTCAATGGTTCACCCACCAACTATTTTTTCAATATCTTTTACAGATGAGGTATTAAGGATATCTTTTTTCGTCAGCCACCCTCGTCGAGCGGTTGCAATCCCAAATCTCATGAACTCAAGATGATTGATGCTATGTGAATCAGTCCCCAGAACGAATCGTACCCCATGCTCTTTTGCCAGTTTTGCATGAGCGTCATCAAGGTCGAGCCGATCAGGGAACGAGTTGATCTCAAGGCGGGTATCGGTCTGCTTTGCTATATCAATGATCTGTTCGATATCGACTTCATAGGGGTCGCGTTTCCCAATGAGCCGGCCGGTCGGATGCGCCATGAAGTTCGCCTGTCCGTTTTCCATCCCTCTGATGATCCGCTTGGTCATGGTTTCTTTATCCATTTTAAATCCAGTATGGATCCCGATGTACACGAAATCGAATTGCTCCAATATCTTGTCGCTGTAATCAAGCGTCCCGTCTGTTTTAATGTCGCATTCTGTCCCGCTGAAAATTCGAAGGTCAGGGAATTTCTTGTTCACTTTGTTTATCTCATCAAGTTTTTTCTGCACCCTTTCTTCGGTCATTCCGTTTGCGATCTTCAGCGATTGTGAATGATCGGTAATCCCGATGAACTCATATCCGCGGTGCTGTGCTGCAGATGCGATGGTTTCAATAGCGTCGCTTCCGTCGCTCCAGGTCGAATGCACATGAAAATCACCGTTGATCTGTTCGTACCCAACAAGATTTGGCAATGTTTTCTTTTTCGCTGCCTCTAATTCCCCCCGGTTCTCCCGCAGCTCTGGTTCGATGTAGGCAAAACCAAGCTTCTTATAGATTTCTTCCTCGGTTTTTCCCACGATGTATTTTTCTGTGGTCTTATCAAACAAACCATATTCATTGAGTTTGAATCCTTTTCTTGCCGCAAGGCCGCGCAACGTCACATTGTGATCCTTTGAGCCGGTAAAATACTGGAGTGCCGCGCCATAACTTTTCTCCTCGACGACACGAAAGTCCACCTGTAAATTATCATTCAAGAGCACACTTGATTTGGTTGACCCTTTCGCAAGGACTTCTGCAACCTCAGGGTATTGTATGAAAAAGTCCATGACCGCCTCAGGGTCTGTTGAAGAGGCAAGGATGTCCAGGTCACCGATTGTTTCTTTCATACGACGCAGGCTTCCAGCAATCTCGATTTTTGTTATCTTTTTGCATCTCTTCATGTAGTTGAGATATCTTGTTCCATCCTCGTATGCAACGTTGAGCAGGACTCTGCCGCTTGTTTTTTCAAGCAGTTGGATGCCACGTAGTATGTTTCTTTCGGTTATCTCACCAAATCCCTCAAGTGTTCGGAGTCCCCCGGTGCTTGCTGCCTCTCTGAGCGCCTGAATGCTGGTGATGCCAAACTTTTTGTATAATGCTGCAACCTTCTTGGGCCCCAACCCAGGGATTCCTAATAAATCAATAAGTCCGGTCGGCACTTCTTTTTTCAGCCGTTCAAGATAATCAAGCTTCCCGGTTTTCACCAGCTCCGTTATCTTCTTTGCAAGTGCCTCTCCAATTCCGGGGATCGACTCCAGTGTACCCTGGTTCACGAGTCTTTCGATATCCTCATCGAGTGCTTCGATGGTCTGGGCAGCAATCCGGTACGCCCGTGTCTTAAAAAAGGCATCCCCCTTCAGATCCAGGAGATCTGCAATCATGTACAGGGTATCCGCAACTAACTGATTCTTCATTCATCCTCTCATTTTTTATTGGAGATAGGCGACGACCTCGATCGTATCTCCATCGTGCAAATCTAGTGTATCACGTAAATTATAAGGAGAGATGCATTCAAGGACATTGGCGTAATGGCTTCGTTTGGGCAGTACGATTGCGCCTTCTTTTCCGTTGATGGTTGCTTTGAAACAGACGACGCTTCCAAAGGTCCTGCTCTCTGCTTGAAACTCTTCAAGCTCGATGCCGCCGTAGTTCCGCAGCAATCGAATTTTGTTCCGTTCGATATATTCGATTTCGACATTGAACGTCCCCGGATAAGCAATAAATCCGAGTCGTTTCTCGAATTGATCGGCATATCCTTTTTGTCCGGTGTAGTATTTTCCTTCGCCCATTCCTGAGACTAATTTGCCTTTAAAAGTAACTTTGCTGCTGAGGTCAAATATCTGTTTGTAGGACATATGTTCGTTCTCCAGCGCATCAGCCCCGATGCTCGTGATCTGAATCAACTGTTTTTTCACCCCAAGCTCCCTGGTGATCATCTCCTGAGTGTCGAGCTCAAGAAGGTAGCGTGACGCAGTCTGCTGGCTGGTCTGCAACTGTTGCGCAAGCTCATGGGACGATAGCTCAATTTTGTTGTGGATCGCCCCGAGCAACGCAAGCTCCTTTAACGTCTGCAACAGATACGGTTTCATAGGTTTTTAACATTCCCTCGATCGTTTATTTGCCGATCGTCTCAACAAGTTTTTTCCCTTCTTCGGTAAACACATAGGTGTTCCCTTTTTTTTCGACGATGCCTCCGCTGATGAATTCATCGATGATGCGTTGTGCGACCCGTGGTATCATTCGATTCTTTTTCCAAATGCGTTTAATATCGGTTTCGCCGGAAACAAGCTCATCGAAAATCACTCGCCTGAATTTATTTGCAAGTATAAACCCTTCATCCATAGACGTACCAACAGCTTAATTTAGAGGTATCACATAAACCTTTTCAAACTTATGTTCAGAAACATCCCTCCGGTACTAAACGCAAAACAGCTCCTCGATCAGTCGATCCGTCGTACAAAAAAAATAGTGATTCATGATCGAGATAAGCGCTATGAGATAAAAAAAATAATAATTGCCCGTGCCGAGACTTTTATCACTGAGGTTACCTCGAGTCTGGAGTCGTATGTGAAAAACTTCCCATCTATTGACAAACTCCCGCTGTTCTATCAGGAGATCATCGATATCAAGGTTGATACGGATAAACTGAAGAAATCCTTAGGTGCGATCGACTGGGCTCGAAAAACAGTGGCGATGGTCTATTCGACCCAAGGGGGCTCCTTGATTAAATCAGGGAATGTCGATTTCCTCAAACAAAAACAAAAGGAAATCTACGGCCGGGTCTCCTCGATTGTAAAACAGGTCGATAAAAACCTCGTGTTTCTCGCTGGAGCGCAAAAGATCTTGAGGACGTTTCCCGATATCGAGGATGTTCCAACCGTGGTGATCGCAGGGTACCCTAATGTCGGAAAATCGTCCCTGATCAGAAAACTTTCATCGGCGAAACCAGAGATCGCCCAGTACCCGTTTACGACAAAACAGATCTATGTCGGTCATATGGAAAAAAAAGTGCGGTATGAGAAAAAAAAGTATCAGATTATCGATACGCCAGGGTTGCTGGATCGTCCTCTTGATGAGCGCAACAAAATCGAGCAACAAGCAATCGCTGCGTTGCGTCATCTTGCTGATCTTATAGTGTTCATATATGACCCTTCAGGGACCAGCGGGTACCAGATGGATGAACAGACCTTGATGCTACAGAACATCAAGAAAGTGTTCAATGATGTTCCATTTCTCATTGTGGAAAACAAAGTCGATGTGAAGAACACGGGTTCAACCAATCTGAAGATTTCGTGCACCACCGGTGAAGGAATAGAAACGCTGCGTCAGGAAATCCTCTCGATTTTAGAGCAGATGTAGTTGTGCTTAGGTGCATATCCTGGTACATGTTCATCTGCGAAAAATGCTCATAAGACCGTGTTGTGATATCCTGCCTAACAACAACTAGGAATGGAAGAAAATAGATTTTTTAACCCTCTTTTTCCCCCCCTCTATTCTTCCTTCCTATTGTTAGTTTTTTATTATGAGAAAATGGTCTTTGAGAGTATTAAAAGAAAATAAAAAATCGCGTCTGATCTTTATCGTCGTGATTTCATGGTTTGATTGATTTCTTTGCCGAAATCGGTCACTCCGTAGAGTCTGACGTTTCTCCCACCGGATCTTTCCTCAACCATGTTCAGACCGATGAGGGATTCTTCTTCACGATACCGCAATTCGATCCCCCGTAAGGCACCGATCACGTTTGATGACGTTGCACTGATATGATACGCAATTTCAGAAGTGTAACTGCAGTTCGGACTGATCTCACAAAGATACTCAGTCACTTTTCTTCGTATATTGCTCCGTCGAAGCGCTCGTATCGCGACCGATCGTTTGATCTCGAGAGAGCGGTCTATCGTAGTTTGTTCCAGCATCCCATTATTCCCTAAAAAATGAATGCTCCTTCGCTTAATAAAGTAATCGCTGCCGGATACCTTCTTGCGTATACACCTGCACACCTGTCTGCATATGCAACTCTTTATCCTGGTGTTTATGCAAGTGATATTGTGATGCACGTAGGTATGCATATGCATATGCAGCTGAATATAAAAAAAGGAAAAAACATGACGGGGAAGTTCTTCTAATAGATTAAATCGTCAATCATTGGCAGGCTGGTACACTGGGGTTCCCATATGTTTCCCCTGTTTCGAAAATCATGACAATCAGAATATATATTCTCTACGTATGCCAAAACGAAAAGTAACCCTTTCAATTGACGAAGGAATTGTTAAAAAAGCTAAGGAATTTAACATCAATATCAGCACTTTTCTGGAGGTAAGACTTGCTGATTACATTTCGAATCGAACGGAGTGCGGGCGCCGGGATTTGAACCCGAGTTTTAAGCTTGGCAAGCTTAAGTGATACCAGACTACACTACACCCGCATTTCAGGATTGTCGAAACCATGAAGCAATCATCCCTTAAAAAGTATTACGCTGGTTTTCCAATAGTATCATTATATGTCCTGCAAAATATTATACGAAAAACTATATAAATACCAGACAACCTTTTTATTTTTGAAAAGAACATGAGACATGTCGCTTGGTTCCTGTTTGTTTTTCTTCTGGTCGTTGGGAGCTCGTTTTCCGGGCTTGCCGCAGATAAAAAAATTATTCCAGGCAGTTATGAATTTTCTCCCCAGAAAATCGAACTTCGAGACGATGCCTATCATGGAGGAGAACTGTTCCCTTTTACCGAATGGTGGTACTTCGACGCCATGTTTGACAATAACTATTCGGCCCAGATGAGCGTCCGCATCATCAGTGCACTTGGAAAAGGGTCTGTGTTTGTTCGGCTTGATATCTACAAAGACGGATCCCTGATCAGCCATGATTCACTATCGTATAATTTAAAAGAAATCTTTGCATCCTCGGAAATCCCGTCCGTGAAGGTTCACGGAAAAACAATACTTGCCGGGTCTTATATTAATAGTACTGGAAATTATGTTTATAACGTATCAATCGATTTTCAAAGAAACGCCGCGGTACTGCACTTTGTGGGAGTTACCAAAGGCTGGAAAGGGCGTCATCAGAGCGGAGACTGGTGGGCGGTGATCCTCCCACGTGCTGATGTGACCGGCGCCCTAACTGTTGACAATACGACCATGTCGGTGAACGGCACCGGGTATCATGATCACAACTGGGGAGTCAATGCACGGACAATCCTTAATTTTGGTTGGTTCTGGGGGAGATTCAACTCAGATGACTATACTGCGATATGGTCCGCGATTCTTACAACCAGAGCGACATTGCGGCCGATGATGGTGGTGAACATAAAAAATGCCGGATATATGACAATTCCATCAGAGACAATCTGGTTCAAAACAAAGGACATCCATCTAAACCATCTCATGCGCATCCCCTATTTCATCAACATTGAAACAATGACTGACAAAGTGTTCCTCGTGGTAAATATGGTGGTAGTGCAGGTCGATCATGAGCGGATCATGGGGTGTATGAACTACTGGCGGTACCATATGAGATGCAGCGGGGTTTTCATGGTTGGCGGGCATGCAGAGACGGTTGATGGGACGTTTATCGCTGAATATATCCGTTTTCGTTAAGATTCACAGGAAACGATTGTTTTTCGTTGATTATTCGTTTTAATGGCTTGCTGAGATGCCGGCGGGCGCAGATGGGGACTTCATAGAAACCTACGGCGATGGTCCGCGGCTTCCGCAAGACTGTCGGGTCCTTGCTGGTTGTGCTGCAATTGATGCATTTGTACCCCTGGTTGGTTCCCTTGGATTTCATGTGTTTACCGCAATTGGGGCAGATCGGGTTTTCTGTTTTCACTAGTGATGTGACGAGGTGTTTGACTGCGAGTTTTTCAAGGTTGACCGTAAGTGGATCTTCACGGACGCCTCCGTAGACTTCGACGATGTCACCTTCGCATAGCCCTCGAACGATAGTTCGGAATTCTTTTGTCGGCTCATAGGCAGCACAGGGGATCGTTCCGGTCTTGTCTGATATCGTGAAAAGAACGTGTCCACCTTGAATCGTGAACGGTGTTCCAACGACGGATCCTTCGATGATGACTGATTCGAACGGTTTGATCTGTGCGATAGATTTTCGCTGCAGATGATCGTCGGTCCCCTGGTTCGTCTCAAAAAGGATCCAGCTCTCCACCGGTTCGGATTTCACGAGTGCTGAAGCGGTCATAAGATCATCTGGATCATCGCCCCGTATCCCATAGAGGATCGGACAGGGTGAGTGAGGGGCTATCCGGTTATGATGGTTCGTCTGATCGTAGTTGTCAAACGTGGTCGGGCAGTCCGCATTCATCTGTTGAACTGAGGGGAGGTCTACTCGTCGTTTCGTTCCCCATCGCTCCGAAGGTCGATACGTGATAAGCTCAAAGGTCCTGTCGACTGGCTCCCAGCAGACCGCGGCGGTCGCACCGATCAATCCCCGGCTGTTTTTGTATCCTTCGAAAATCGCTTGTTGATGACGTAAGAGTGCCTGGACTTCTTCAAGGGTGACGATCGTGGTGACCGCTTTCCAATAAAGATCCTTATCCGGTTTTTTTAAGAGCAGGACATATCCAGGATTGGTGTTCTCATCGTCGATCCGTGCTTGCCCATCAACGGTTTCTTTCACAATTGCCGCAAGCTGCATCT
Organism: Thermoplasmata archaeon; assembly: GCA_003942085.1. GTDB lineage: Archaea > Thermoplasmatota > E2 > DHVEG-1 > DHVEG-1 > SM1-50. Next base: position 12,793 of record DQIQ01000012.1, read on the forward strand.
GATCGCCTTCATCAAGTTCTTTTGTAAAAGTATCTGAGCAAAAAATGTCTTGGTCTTCGATTTGTCCGATTTTCCTTTTGGAGTTCCTACCGTGTTTCCCCACCTGAATGCACAAGGCACCGTTCCCCCGGGTCTTCCAGGGGATGTTTGGGTTCAGACGCACGAGACGCGGGTAACCGATGAGCTCATATTTTTTTATGATCTTTTGTATGATGGTTCGTACCACATAGGTGGTACACCCACCCGTGATTGAGTCGGTGTCGTCGATGCCTATCCAGATGGTTGGTCACCAAAAACGTTATTAGAGAGGTCGTACTTTAAGTTTCATTACCTATGGATAGAACCGAACTGTGTGCAAATATCAGGGAGTTTTTGGGGACAGCGGGGTTTTCTGTTTCAGATCAGTACGCGATACGTCTCCCGGGTTTTGACCTGGTGGCACGACGAGATGAAACCCTCCTTATCATAAAAGTACTGTCAAACATTGATGGAATGTCCGAAAACGTGGGAAATGAGCTGCGAGCGCTTTCCTATCTGCTGAAGGCAACCCCTTTGCTGGTCGGGGAGAAGAACGGTACAAGCGAACTTGAGGATGACGTGGTGTATTTCAGGTTCGGTATTCAAACGGTCACTGCATCGACGCTGAGAAATCATATCCTTGAGGAAATCCCGGTGCGGGCGTATGCTGCCCCTGGCGGGCTGTATGTGAACCTCGATCAGGAAAAGATCAGACGGTTGCGTCAGGAAAAAAATATTTCACTGGGGTCATTTGCGCATCATGTGCGGGTGTCGCGTCGAACCGTGCGGATGTATGAGGATGGGATGAGCGCTCGTATTGATATCGCTGATCGGATCGAGGATATGTTCGATCAATCGGTCGCCCTGCCTATCGATCTGCTCAAACCGCTCATCGTTCAAGCCAAGCAGTTGCCCTCGTATCAAAAAGACCAAGAGCATATGAAAGAGCTGGAACGCGAGGTCTTTTCATTGCTTCAAAATATCGGGTATAAGATCATCCCCATGGACCGTTGCCCCTTTGAGGCGTTGAGCAAAGAAAAAGAAAAAATCCTTTTGACCTGCGTTCAAGAGTATAACAAGAAACTTGCTGAAAAAGCACATGTCATCAGCAGTATATCAAAGATCATCGAGAGGCATGCGGTGGTCTTTACCGATAAGGATGTCAGTAAGAAAAACGTGGAAGGAACACCGATTATCGGAAAGAAGGAACTAAAGAAAATCCGTGACCCTGAAGAGGTATTAGCCTTAATTCTCGAAAGGATCGCCGCTGAATGACCAGTATTCCGCTAACACAAACTTTTATAAATAAGATTATTATTCCCGAGAACTACGTTACCCTATGGAGTGACCAAAAAAAACAAGTTCGTCGATGATGTATCATGGCAGAAAGAAAAACTGTGGAAGCAGTTCAGAAAGCAATCGAGGAATCCAAGAAGCTGGAGCGGAAATTCAAACAATCGGTAGACGTGGTCATAAATCTGAAGAACATCGATATGAACGATGCGAAGAACCGTATCGAAGATGAAGTGATGCTCCCCCATGGTCGGGGAACAGAAGCGAAAATCGCTCTCTTCGCCAGCGGTGATCTTGCGCTCAAATCAAAGAATCATGTTGACTTATTGATAAAACCTGAAGAAATCGAAGAACTCGCCAAGGATAAGAAAAAGTTTAAGAAGATCGCAGATGAGTATGATTTTTTCATTGCTGAGGCACCATTAATGCCGACGATTGGTAAAACACTCGGTATTATTCTTGGTCCTCGCGGAAAAATGCCAAAGCCGGTGCCACCGACCATCGATATCACCGGTGTTGCAAAGAACCTGCGAAAAACCGTGAAAGTCCGATCAAAGACCACAAAAACGATTCATGCAACGGTCGGACGTGAAGAGATGAACACGGAGCAGATCGCAGAAAATATTGATGCTATCTTGAAACGTCTTGAAGGAAAACTTGAACGCGGGAAATTAAACATCGGCTCGATATATGTGAAAACAAGCATGGGGCCGCCAATGCGAATACAGTAAAGGTGTCACGTTATGGCGCATGTCGCAGAATGGAAACACGGGGAGGTCACGGAGATTGCATCTCTGATGACTCACCATAAGATCATCGGTATCATTGATGTTGGAGGCATTCCAGCTCCACAGCTTCAGCAGATGCGAGGGGGCATCAGGGCAAAGGCTCAGATCCGCTCTGCGAAGAACACGTTGATTCTAAGGGCGTTGGATGAAGCGGAAAAACAGGTGAAAGGAATCAGCGAGCTGAAAAACGAGGTGCACGGCCAAGCCGCGGTGATCGCCACCGATGTGAACCCGTTTGCGCTTTTCAGAGAAATCAAAGCGATGCGGAAGAACGCCCCGGCAAAGGGCGGGGAGACCGCTGCCCATGATATCGAGGTTATCGCTGGTGATACTCCTTTTAAACCTGGTCCGATTGTCGGAGAGCTTCAGAAAGTGGGGATCCCGGCCGCTATTTCAGAAGGGAAAGTTATCATTAAAAGCGATAAAGTCCTTGTGGAGGCGGGGCAGAAGATCTCACGAGAGCTTGCTCAGATGCTTTCCCGTATCGAGATTTATCCTATTGAACTTGGATTAAACTTACACGCTGTCTTTGAAAACGGCAGCATTTACCGACCGGATGTCCTTGATATCGACATGGACCGGTTCATGGGCCAGTTACGAACAGCATCATTAACAGCATTGACCCTTTCGATGGAGGCAGGCTGGGCTAACCCCCAGACCATTAAGCCCCTATTAGCTAGGGCATACCGGTGTGCATATACCCTTGCGATGGACAGGAACATTTACACCAAAGCGACCACAGAGTCGCTCCTTGCCAAGGCGCATGCTTCGATGCTGTCTGTTTCATCGCAGGTTAAACCTGTTAGTAAAGAGGGTGAAAACACCCCGACAAAGTAGGAGGAACAAGCCATGGAGTATGTATATAGTGCGATGCTTCTGCATTCCGCAGGCCAACCCGTCACCGAAGAGAATGTAAAAAAAGTTCTCACTGCCGCTGGTGTAAAAACCGATGCCGCACGAGTAAAAGCTTTGGTTGCTTCACTCGAAGGCGTCAACATTGACGAGGCTATAAAATCAGCCACCGCCATCCCAGTCGCAGCACCTGCCGCAGCCGCAGCACCTGCTGAAAAGAAAGAGAAAAAGAAAGAAGAAAAGAAAGAAGAAGTTTCTCAAGACGAAGCAGCAGCTGGACTCAGCGCGTTATTCGACTAAAGAATGCTTTGGTTGTCAATACACAACCCTCTTCTTTTTGTTTTTTAACTCATTTTATAGTAGGGTATGTGCTGTACATCCGTAGAAAGAGTCATCAATATCTTCAGTTATTTAGAATTGAAAGGTGGGGGACGGGATGCATTGGATGGGAGGAATGTGCCTTGAGTGGAAAGCAGATACCTAAAGCAGCCTCCCCGGTTTTACAGTGTCCCCCAGGAACAAATAAAATTTGAAAATATATACTTTACTATCTTGATTCTCAGCATTGAAGGAAGAACGAACAAGGATCATAAGTTTCTATAGAAGGGGATGAATCCACACTCTTTTTTTTATAATGATAAAGAGCCGGATGAAGACGCATTTACTCCAAGAACTCTCACACCAAAGAAGAAGCCAAAGGCGAAAATATCACATTGATGCCTACTGACAAACCCTATACGTAATCCGCCATAAACATCATGTGCCATCACTCGATGCCACCTATCATGATACCCCAGCACATTAATGGTATTATTGGTGATATTTGAATTATAGACATGAAAATAGTAATAGAATTTACCCATTGCTTCATACGTTCCCCAAACATAGGCCTTATTAAAAAAAATAAATTTTACTAGGACTAGAATCTTTTGCCTCTACAACCTCGGATTGAACCTGCAGAACATTGACAAGTAAAAAACAAAGAACCAACAACAGGGCAATACTCTTTCTCTTCATGAGAAAAACAATGGTTCCTTTAATATTTAAATCTTAGGGATTTATAATCCATCTGAGGTGCAGAAAACCGTTATTTTTTGGAAAAAAGGCTGCGGTCTCCTCAGTTATTGGTAGCCTCCGGTCATCAGACTCGGATCCCCGAGAAGTATGAACTCTTCTAGCGTAAAATAATCAGGGCCAACATTTTGGATATAGGCATTCTGCGCCCCGGTCAACATCTGACCTGCGGTGACACCCTCAACGTATGAACCGAAAAAATGGACATTCAGGTAGCCCGCTCCGCCATACACTCCGTTGGAATCAACTCGGGTATAAGCAGTCCTGGTCGACCCGATGGTCGCAATGGCTCCTCCATCTTTTGTAGCAAGAAAACTCCACCCAAAACACTGGTAGGAGTCTGAAGGGTTTGAAGAAAGTCCAAAGATGCGGACCAGCAGATTTACCACCTTTGGATAGTAGTGTTGAAGGTCGGAGAAATTGAAGTCAAGCTTCGCGGTCAGACAGGCATCAAAGAAGATGATAGGCAGTTTGTTGCCGTTCTTTAGCTTATACACTGAGGGCGTATAATAGTAGATTTTCTGTTTTGTCATGGCGTTGGGCCGGGAGGTCCCCCAGCCGTGTTCAAACCCATGGCCTGAGTAGCTGACAAACCCAGCGCCGTTGTTGATCGCCCGGTTGAAGCTGGAGGGATGCAGGTTGTGTTTCGAGGTCCACAGATAGGTCTGTTCAAAATCAGGCATGGTTTGACCCACCTTGATATTCGTGATTTCTCCTTCAAAGACATTGGGTGGGGCTCCTGCGCTCACCGGGAACGTATCGCCTCCTGCGCAGATGAGGCGCTTGAACCAGATCTGATCATAGGTTTCTGTTTCGTAGGAAATGATTTTACTGGCGACCGTGGTTATTTCCGTAACATCCGCACAGGCAAGCCTGCCGACATGCACATCAGCGTACAGGTCGACGCCGTCCAGATCGTTGTCGTTATGATCGACTTCACCGAACCGGTTGTTGTGGTTTGCATCCCAGCTGCAGAACTCTCCGTTGGCGTCATAGATATCTGCATAGTAGAGGTCGGAGAGCAAGTCTCGCTCCCACCAGGAGGCATACGTGACTCGGATCGGGAGCTTCTTCATGTCTCCCACGAGCATGACGTAATGCGTGTCCCAGTCTTCGATTGCATGACGGATGAAGTATTTGATCCGCTCAGGATTATCCCGCCCGAAATAAGTGCTGTAGATCTCCTCAAGGGTGACCAGGATCGTCGGCATACCGACCGCGTTCTTATGCTGGACAAGGGGCTGGAGCGCCCCAGAAAACTCAGAAGGGGCGATAATCACCAATGAATACGCCTCTGATGATGCAGGAGACGGTGCTGCGGCTTCAAAGGTGATATGCAGAGTGAAATGTGTGCTATACTGGAGCAGATCCTTACTTGGAGAGTAGCGGACCGGCGTGATATGAACCGTGACAAAAAGAGTATGGTCGTTGGCGCCGTTTAACCCAGCCCCCGAGGTGACCGTAGACCATGCTGCCGGGTACGGATTGTCACCCCTATAAACTGATTCATTGGTGATACCTTCAAGAAGCACTATCTGATCGCCGATCATCTGTTTTGTTGGGACTGGCCTGATCTGTCTTTCTGCATACATCGTCTGGATCGTTGATGGGAGGACTTTAATAGAGAGAATCTTGGTCCCCAGTGGGAATTCAAAGGTCTTCGAAAACATAGGAAAAAGCGGGCAGCCTTCCCTGGAGGTGACCCCGTTTGCCTCACTGATCAAAATTTCGTCAAAGCCATTGTTCTTTGTAAGGGTTGGTGCTGAAAAATCAATACTGCACTCTACGCTTTCCACCGTTTTAGTCTTAGTCTGGGCGTAAGTGGGTATGACCCCGGTAAGGACGAAAAGAACAAGTATTCCACCTACGATGATTTGTGTTTTTTGTATATTCTTCATATGCTATCCCCTTGAGGAGATTGAATCATGTTCCCCTATTTAATGCTGATTCTTAAGTCAATTAAAGGAGGCTATATTATTTAAGGCTTTTTATAAAAAAATATAATTGACGCCCGTGACATACTTTCCCTTACAAATTATCTGTTGCTTAAGAGAGAATTTAAATATTAAAAGCTATATACTGCCTCACTTCTACCAGATAAAATAGGTGAACTATGGGTAAAGGAATAAACGCTGCACGCCAACTCAAAAAAGCGCGGAAAAACCAGCTATGGAACGATCGGTACTACAAAAAACGAGTCTTGCATCTGAAAGAAAAATCAGATCCACTCGGAGGAGTTCCCCAGGCAAGAGGCATCGTCATAGAAAAAGTTGGCATAGAAGCAAAACAGCCGAACTCAGCGATCAGAAAATGCGTAAAAATCCAGCTTATTAAGAACGGTCGGCAGATCACCGCATTTGCTCCCGGCAACCATGCCATCGGATTCATCGATGAGCACGATGAGGTCGTCGTCGAAGGCATCGGCGGTCGTATGGGACGAAGTTACGGTGATATCCCTGGTGTCCGTTTTAAAGTAATCAAAGTTAATGATGTTTCCTTGAATCAATTGGTAAAAGGAAAAATTGAGAAACCAATGAGACGATAATTATGAGTGAAAAGAAAGAAGTTCAACCAAGTTCCGCTTTTTTCCCGATGTTTGAGAAATACGACATCAGTTTAGTGAAAATCGAAGATCAGGGGCTGCAACGCTACATCAATTTGGAAAACAAGGATTTCTTCCTTGGCGCACCCTATGCAAATAAGATGTTCGGCAAATCAAACGTGTCGATCATCGAACGACTGATCAACATTCTCATGAAAACCGAGATGTATACCGGGCAGAAGTCCAAGTCGTACAAGGTCGTCCGTATGGCATTTGAAATCATCGATAAACGCACGAAACAAAACCCGGTCCAAATCCTTGTTGATGCCTTGCAGAACGCAGCCCCAAAAGAAGAAACGACCAGGTTGCGGTTCGGTGGCATCATGGTTCCAAAAGCAGTGGATATTTCACCACAACGCCGGCTCGATATTGCACTGCGTAACATCTGCACTGGTGCGATGACTGCGAGTCATAAGAACAAGAAGAGAATGGAAGCATGTCTTGCCGATGAGCTCCTCAAGGCCAGCAAGAATGATCCTTCATCTTTTGCGGTTGCAAAGAAAAATGATCTTGAGCGGGTCGCCAAAGCAGCACGATAAAAAAAATGAAATGGATTTTTGAAGGTGTATAACGTATGGGGCGAAAAGAAGAAAACATTCAGAAAGCAACAGCGCTGATGAATAAATTAGATCATATTCGAAACATAGGGATTGCTGCTCATATCGATCATGGGAAAACCACATTTTCTGATAACCTGATCGCAGGATGCGGCATGATGAGTGAGGAGCTTGCAGGAAAACAGCTTGTCTTAGATTACGATGAACAGGAGCAGGCTCGGGGGATTACGATTAACGCAGCATCAGCATCCATGGTTCACAATGTTGACGGGCAAGATTACCTGATTAACTTAATCGATACACCCGGTCATGTTGATTTCGGTGGTGATGTCACCCGTGCGATGCGTGCGGTCGATGGATGTATCATTGTCGTCTGCGCAGTCGAAGGCGCGATGCCTCAGACCGAGACGGTCATTCGCCAAGCGATCCGTGAAAAAGTCAAACCAGTATTGTTCATCAACAAGGTAGATCGACTCATCAATGAGCTTCGGGTCACACCTGAAGAGATGCAAGATCGATTCATTAAAATCATCAACAAATTCAACGAGCTTCTCGACCGTGTAATCCCTGATGAGTTCAAAGGGAAATGGAACGTCAAGGTTGAAAACGGAACGGTTGCGTTTGGCTCCGCGTTCCACAACTGGGCGGTCTCCGTTCCTCGTATGAAAAAAACAAACTTAGGATTCAAAGATGTGTACAACTACTGTAAGAACAACGATCAGAAAGCCTTAGCGAAACGATCCCCTATCCATGAAGTTGTCCTGGACATGGTTATTAATCATCTCCCGCCACCAAATGTTGCACAAAAATACAGGATTCCACACATCTGGCGAGGAGACCTTACGACCCCTCTTGGTAAAAACATGGTTGAATGTAACGAGAACGGACCGCTGGCGTTGATGGTTGTTAAGATCATCCTTGATCCTCATGCTGGTGAGGTCGCGATTGGTCGAATGTTCAGCGGAAAGATCCAACGTGGACAGGAGCTCTATGTTATTGGAATGCCCAATAAGAACCGTGTTCAACAAACCAACGTCATGGTTGGACCAGACCGAATCCCTATTGATTATGTGAGCGCAGGAAATATTGTTGCTGCAACCGGTATCCGTGACGCGATCGCAGGATGCACGGTTACCGATAACCCTGATGCAGAGCCGTTCGAGCGTATCGTACATGTCTCTGAACCTGTCGTCACGGTCGCAGTCGAAGCAAAAAACACAAAAGACCTGCCTAAACTGGTTGAGGTATTGCGATTGATTTCCAAGGCTGACCCCAGCATCCAAGTGCAGATCAACCAGGAGACTGGTGAGAATCTGATGTCAGGGATGGGAGAGCTCCATCTTGAGATTACCGAGTATCGTATCCGCAATGACCATAAAATGGAAATCATCTGCTCTGAGCCTATAGTGGTCTATCGTGAGACCGTCAGCAAACCGAGTCCCTATAAATTCGAAGGGAAATCACCGAACAAACACAACCGGTTCTACATCGAGGTCGAACCGCTCCCGGAAAAAATCGTCAACGCCATCTACAACAACGAACTGCCGGAGAACGTGAAGAAATATAAAAAGGAGACCGCCAAGATCCTCCAGGACCTTGGGATGGACAAAGATGTCGCAAAAGGCGTGTTCGCTGTGCATGGCCTGAACCTTATCACCGATACCACGAAAGGTATTCAGCATCTGTTCGAGACCCGGGATTTGATCACCGAGGCGTTCGATGAGGTGATGAAAAGCGGACCAACCATCTCTGAACCCTGTCAAGGCATCCTGGTAAAACTCGTCGATGCAAAGCTTCATGAGGATGCGATCCATCGGGGACCTGCGCAGGTCATTCCCGCTGCACGTAACGCCATTTATGGTGCGATTACGATTTCTGAGCCTACCTTGCTTGAGCCGATGCAGAAAGTGTTCATCAGCACCCCGCAGGAGATCATGGGGGATGCGTCACGGGAGCTTAATTCCCGACGCTCCGAAGTCAAAGACATGAAAACCGTGGGAGACTCCGTGGAAATCGAGGCAAAATCACCTGTCGCCGAGATGTTCGGGTTTGCATCAGCTATCCGTTCCGCGACCGGCGGGCGTGTCCTGTGGAACACCGAGAACATGGGGTTCGAGCCCTTACCGCGTCAGCTGAAAGAGCAAGTGATCAAGAAGATTCGTGAGCGCAAGGGCCTCAAACCAGATCCGTACCCAGCTGAATACTACATGGGATAAACCCTACGGCAGGATTATTTCCAAATTCTTAAAAACCGTGCTTGGATACAGTGGAAACTATGCAACGAGGAATCATCCCGATCAACCAGTTCTTCGAGCTGGAATACCGCTATCACGATAAAGATATGAACTACAAGTATTTTAACAGACGTTTCGAAATTTATTTGATTGGGAAAAAAGGAGCTCAGAAGGTCTATATCTTGCATATGGATAACTGCGATATACGACCAGGGAAATGGGCACCACATATCCACCGGGCTTCGAATGTCGCAAAGAAACTGTATTTTGGTGTCACGACACTCAACTGGAATGAAATCAAGGAAAACTTTCTTGCTGCCATCATCGCAGAGATCGGTGATACCTACAAGGCCGATGCCAAGAAAGCGGTCGTGAATTTACTCTCGCCGAAACTATAATCATCTCAGCGGAAGAAGGATCCTTTTCCATTTTTTTTTCCTTTAGGGTATCCCATATTTTCCTTGTGGTGTTTTGTAGATCTGTCCGTCCCGGCTGAGCCGATCCAGTGCTTCTTCCACTTTACGTGATTCGATGCCTTGGATTTCTGCTTCGCTGATGATATCTGCCCTGTTCACGCTTTTATCCTCAGATTCAGCGCAGAGCCGTTGGATGATATCCAGAAGCAGTCGCATCCGCTCATGCTGGCTATGGCTGATCCCAGTTGCGATGATGTCGATGTCGAACCGTCCGGTCTCCCGGTCCGTGCCGACCCGTCGGAGATACTGATCGATAATGGAGATCGCCCGTTTCGCATCATCGATGATTGCTTCCTGGCTGAGCCGTATCCGGGCACTTGACTCAGCGAGTCGAACGAACGCCTCCAGCTGCCTTGGGGTAAACGGTACTGAATCTTTCGATGAACTCCGGAAATCAACGTAGTAATTCTGCAGGATCTCCATGGCATCATCCGTCATCACCGGGAAGACATTGCGCTTTGCATACGCGACGTATTTCCGGAGGAACTCCGGCTCAAAGACCGGTAGGACATGTTTCATGAACTTTGTTTCCTGATCTTTTGAGTACAGATCATCAGTGGTCTTGTTCAGATGCTCATGGATCTCTCCACCCTTATGGGATTGAAGGATATGGGTCGCAAGATCCGTATCGGTCTTTCGATTTGGTTTATCAAGAATGGAAAAAATAAGGTCAAACCGCGACAACAGCGCTGGTGGCATGTTGATCTGATCATGAATCGGCATGAACTCATCGAATCGACCGAGCTTCGGGTTTGCTGCCGCAAGGACAGCGCAGCGTGACTTCAATGTCGCGTTTATCCCTGCTTTTGCTACCGAGATTTCCTGTTGCTCCATCGCCTGATGCAGACTGCTTCGGTCTGTCTCTTCCATCTTGTCGATTTCATCGATGCAGGCTAGACCCTTATCCGCAAGCACCAGTGCACCAGCTTCAAGAGTCCATTGTCCCTCACCGAACTCATCGCGGACCGCAGCCGCAGTAAGACCAGCAGCTGACGATGCTTTCCCCGATGCATACACGCTTCGCGGAGCAAGCTTGGACATATACGACAGCATCTGCGACTTAGCAGTCCCTGGGTCTCCGACCAGCAACGCGTGGATATCGCCACGGGTGCGAGTCCCATCAGGCATCTCCTTTGCTATCCCGCCGAACAACTGCAGGACGAGGGCGTCTTTCTCGATATCAAGCCCGTAGATCGTAGGTGCGATGCTCATTCGCATCTTTTCATAAATCATCGGGTCTTTACTTATCTTAATGATCTTTTTTTCATCTTCTTTGGTTACTTCGACTTCCTCAAACGCGAACTCCTGGCTTTCGATACTGACCGCATCCATGGTCTTGTCAAACGACGTGAGTCGGAACGCCCCCCGATGCCGTGCCACCGAACGAAGGATCCCATTTACGATCACCCGGTCACCTGGCGCAACACCCCCTACCAAATCATCCTCAAGAAACACGCTGAGCCGCTCAGGCTGGGCACCGCCACGTAACCCTTCCGGGTTTTCCTGGATTTCGATCTTCTGCGAATCAACAAACGTCGAAAGGGTCGAAGAAAGTTTAAACGAAGACACCCGTCCACATCCACCCTGATCCTCAAAACATTCGGACGGCTCCTTCAAGATATCCTCATCCTGATCAATCCTGATCACCGCACCACATTTATGACACTGGAACGCCGCGATCTGCAGTTTCGGCCGTACCTCCGTGATTTTCTTGACCAGACCTTCAATGGCTATAAACGTCCCCAGACGATTCGCACGAATCTTTCTGATCAGGATTTTTTGATCCTCAGGAATATTTTTTATGCGAAAATGAAGATCCATCTTCTGCTCAGAGGCAACATCAATGAGTCTGAGTGCTTCCTCTGCGTTAAAAAAAGATTTATAGGGTTGACGAAGAAGCTGTTCTGCTAGTTTTGCGTCTGCTTTATCAACATCCCAGTAATCAAGAAGCAAACTGCGTTTCTCAGGATACTCTGTCGCAAGCGTCTCAATTGCTGCCTTACATTGATCTTCAAAGAACCCCTGCCAGGATGCCGTGAGACTCTCGTCTTTAATTAATCGAACCATAGTAACTCCCCCAGATACAAGCATTAAGTAAAACATTTATGTTTTATTAATCTTTCTTTATAGAGCAAGTGAAAATTCAGTATAATTCTTAAATTGTAACAAATATCCAGCATCTACCAATTCTTTTAGCCCTCGTTCAAGATCATAATCTGAAATTTTTTTCATAGTTACTAAGTCTCGAATTTGAATTTTCGTAAATCGTTCGTATTTATTATTTCTTGTTATGTTTTTTATTTCTTTATAGATTTTATTGGCTTCTATAGTAAGATTCATTTTATCAGATATTGGTGTAAGCGGTATGTGCCATGTTCTTCCGGTCCTTTGCATATCTTCTGATAAATCAAAAAATTCAGAGAATATCTGTTCGAAATCTTTTTTTATTTTTCCAAAGTCATCCTCAGCAAGATTATTTTTTAATTCTAGTCGACACCATGCTTTAGCTAGTCTAAGAATTCCAGATGCATCAACTGTTGTCTCTAAATTTGCTTTACGTAGAATTGTTTTTCCAGTTTTTTCTATAACACTTGTTAATTTTTTTTGGTTTGTCTCATCGATAATGGGGGTGAATAGTAGAGCACTCATCTGATAATCAAGTATATCTCTATCTAATTCCCATTCATTCTTTTGATATTTAATATCCGGTATAAGAATCGGTATCTGAGTTGGCATTGCAAATCTTTTTACTTGTGGACTTAGATTAAATAAATAATTAAAAGATATTTCATTAGATGCTTTTCTTGTTATGTCGAAGTTTGCCTTTTGGCAATCAAATTCGTTTAATATTGGTTTGTAACGATATGCTTTATTTTGGCTTAAAAAGTCCTTGGGAAGTAGATGTTTAATTAATGTATTTAAACCCTTTAGATCTTTTTTTCCTCCAACTGAAGAAAATGATTGTGCACCTATCCCCCCAATTCCGTAAATCGATTTTGGGCAGGATAGAATATTTATTGCCAATTCTTTACTAAAATTTTCATTTATATCTCCGACTAAGTTATTGGTTAATCTATAAAGAAACTCATCTTTTGTGAGAAATGGTTTTGGTAGCTCATCAATCTTAAATAATTCATATCCATCAACGATACAAAATCGATTGGAATATACCCCTAAGGTTTCAGTCCCTGAAAAGCTCGGAATTTTATAAATTTCTTCTACATTTGCTCTGATCAATCCTTCTTCAGGGATTTTTACATTTTCAGGCACTAAATAGGTAAACGGAGATAGAGGACAGTTGGAAAAAGGATTTTTATGTATTTTGAATGATTGATGATCGATCCATTTTATCCATCCTGCATGGCGATTTTCATCTTTTAATAAATAGGATTCAAAAGTTGTCCAAGGTCCGTTTGTTCTACTGTTAAGATATATTCCTTTTGGCATTTTCTCTTATTATTTCTCCAATTGTTGTCTATAGATTGGTACACCCTTTCGTAAATTTTCTTGTAGTCTTCGAAAAAGTGCAACCTCGCTCCATTCTTCCACTGTATCTTCGGAAATCAGCTGTTTATCTTCATCATATGAAAAACTTAATCCTTCTGGATTTTCCCGAAAGTCCATAAATATATCTTCGCGTTCATCTCTTTTTATTTTCCATAAATCTGTTTTATCTTCAATCCACCCAAGCCTTTCTAATGCATTTCTGTAATCTGAGTAATTATACATATGAAACTCCCGTATTTCTAAAAGTTGAGGATGTTATTAAATTTTGGCGGGTGTAGACGTCTTTCAAGTGGGTGCGCGTGATATACAGGTGACAACCCGAATGGATTCTCAACCCCGTTAACCCTCTGAGCATCGGCAGTCTGTGGTAAGGCTGCTCACTTCCGTGCCTCACCCGGTTCCCACAGTTAAGATAGACACATGACCCTCCGGTCATATGCGGTTATCACCTCTGATCCCAAAGGACAAGGCGTCATAGGCAACAAACGGATCACAAGATACTCGTTACACCGCCTATCAAGTTCGACCCCAGCGTATCGGCGATTTCTGGTTACAGGGAACGCCTAGCTCCCCGGTCTATTCTACACCTTTCGCCACTATCTACCAGGAACGACGGCTAAGCTGTCGATAGTAGTTAAACATTTGTACGAACAAGATGACCAAACCAACCGCTAAAAACGCGACATCACGGACCACGGCGATCCACGCGTTTGTAAGGAGTGTCGCGTCATTTTGAGCAAAGACCGTGCCGGCGTTGAACGCATCAAGGATGAGAAGATAAATGATGACGGCAACGATGATGAAAATAACCACGTTTATGTAGAACGACCATCTGTTCCACGTTTTTTTATCCATCGGAATAACCGGGTTTTCGCTCATACACACCAACCTACAAAGAGCATGAACGAATGGATATATGAACATTATGCTTCTGACGGCCGTTAGAAAAAATCACTTAACTTGGTGTTTTTCACCTTATCGCTCACAAACATCGAATCAATGGATTTCTCAACCAGTGCGATACGCTGACGTGCATACACCGGCAGGTTATACTTCTCAGCTATCTCCTTTGAGATATTCAGATATTTCTTCACGGACATCTCATGGACCGTGAGGGTCAGCTTCCCGTTGCATTTTGTACACACTCCCTGAAGAGGAATCCGGCGATACGTCGTGTTACACAACGGACAACGCACCGACTGTTTACTAAATGCCCGGAGATTTCCCAGTATGTCTGGTAGGAAATGTCGTTCGATGACCTTGTATGCCACATCAGCCTCATCGACCGCGCGGATCTTTGCTGCAAGACTCAGCTGCACGTTCATCTTCTCCATCATGCTCTTCAGCGTCTTATACAACGATTCCTTCGGTCCTTCTGAGATATCAGCGGTGTCATGGGTGAACCCGAACTGCTCGTACTGCAGCTCAGTTCCGAGCCGCGCAGCAACCAACCCCATCTTTGACTCAAGGTTCTTCGAATGCTCATGTCGTAAGGTCGCCTCATAGAATTCCAAAGGATACCGACCAAGGGTATCCAGGTTATGCGCCTCTTTATCGACTTCAGAGGGGTCAAGACGTGTCGTCAAAATCAACGGCAAATCCATTTTCCCTCCCCGTTTATCAGGGATGTACGCATGGGAGAAATTCAATAATGCATCCATGAGAAGCATTAAACCATCTTCGTCGCCATCACATCGTATTTGGATGAGTTGATTGTGCCAAAGAACCGCTTTATCCTCTAATTTTTCTCCTTCGATATCGAAACAATACGTCGGCTCATTGTTTACTTCTTCGGTCTGTATTTCCTTAATAATATCAAAAGTGTAATCGGAGTAGGAAACAGCTGGATAATTAATCCCATTGTATTGAATGAACCTTGACACGTTCAGAGGTTGTAATTCCATCATTTTTCTAGAACGATTTCTCTTCTTATTGGAAATAGGTTTAATGATTTCTGCAAATCGATATTTATCTTCACCGGTTACAACGAGATGAAACAACTGATGTCGGACTGGTTCTTTTCCTAATTTTTCATATATTTTCAACACGGCTTTTCCAGGCAAAAGTTCCTTTGTTTTTTGATATCTCGTAAAAATATTTACCCGAAGTAAAAGATTCGCAATTCCTTCTAACAACGGTTGAGAAACAGAATATAAAGTAATTCTGTCAGGATCCAGACTAATAGAGCCATCCCCCTCGAAAAATGCTGATACGAAGTTAATCATTGACCGCTCGTTTCCATGATAAATAATTTCTGGGACGTGCTTCTCGTACGCTGTTTTTCCTATTCCCCAAATTTTATTGAAAAGTAAAAACAACACTTTTGAGGAATACACGACCCGTCCACCATCTTTGTACGGGTCTAATTCAAACACATTTTTCATGTTACTAATTAATCTTTTTCTTAACTCGACATTTTCAATTCTGAATGTTACCTGATGAGATGAACTATTAGATCGAGACCAACCCTCCGCACAGTAAAGCCCAAGAATCCAAAAGAGTGACTCTATATCGGTTAAATATGCTGGGATATTTACATGGTCACATCTTAACCCAACACAAGTGTTTTTCGGTAAATCATCATACCATATATCCGAGTTCTCACACAATTTTTTAAAGTGGAGTAACGGCACACTTGAATACCACTTACTTGAACTAATCGCCAAATCATCTTTTATCCCACATAGTTCTATAACCCTGTCTCGCCCTAATTGTTTCACGATATTTTTGAAGAAATTTTTTGACTTTCGCAGTTTAATATCTATTAAAAAATCATCACTTAGTTCAGATAAAATTTTTGGAACATTGATCTCTGAGACCGAAGTTTCATAAGGAGTTTTTAAACTGACAGGTAATCGGTCTCCTTCTTTTATATCTCGAGCTTTTTTGACCGAAGGAATACCATCTTGAATAATCAATATGTTATGATCTGGCGTCACCTTAATTTCTCGATTGGTGGATGTTTTGATTTTAATCCAACGATCTGTTTTTCCCTTGATAAAATACTTTACTTTTTTCCTTTCCATTTTCCCTGATTTTCTGTTCAGGGAATAGGCATAGAGTTTCGTTGTTGGATCTATATCAATTCTCTCTGTTCCATAGGCATCGATAATTTTTAATTTTCCCTTTGGAACTAGTTCTTCCACCATCTTGCCGATTTTATCAGTGAGAAATCTATCGTGATTCTCATCATAAAGAAAAACATGTTGATCGAAATGATAACAGTTTCTTCGTTTCGTTGCATGGAAAAAAGGATGCATAAAGCATACTTGTGCTGAGGTAAACCCAATGATGCGGCCAAGTGCCCCCGCTGAGGTATGTGGTGCGAGTCCGACAACCAGATGGCCTGTTAAATCCAGATTTTTTTTGATTTTGTAGAACCGATCGACACCGTAGAACTTGGCTAGCAGATCATCGATGAACTTTGAGACTTGTATAAAATATTCAGCACACGCGGTAGAGACGATGACGTCCTGGACTTTCAGCTCGCAGATCTGCTCTTCGTTCTGCAGATCGTATCCAAGATAATCTTTTGTGTACCCGAGTTCTTTTATTCTGGTGAGTGGGACGCCGATTTCTTTTGGTTTGAAATGGGTCAGGGGTGCATCCGTCATGTCGAACCTGATGGTCCCATCTTTGAACACGTAGACGTTATGTTTTGCGCGTAGGATTCCTTTTTCGAGCGGCTCTGGGGTTTTATGTTTCGAGATCGTCCCGATGACTGCTTTGATGGTCTCAGGTAGGATATGTTCTTTGACGTTTTTTTGTGCACGTTCGAGTTCTTCAGAGAGGTTGATATGTTGTTTCTCTGGTTTTCCTTCAATGATTTCGGTGTGGGTGCCGCAATTGCAGATCAGATGGAAGGTGACAGTGTTGCATTTTGGGCAGCGTCGTTTCCCAACTTCGACTTCGATGGTGACGTTCTCCGCAGCGTTCTTCACAAGACGTTGGTTTCCGCCGTAGTCTCCGAGCGGGAAGAGGACATGTGGTGGTGGTCGCATTTTCCGCGGGGATGCTTTTTCCGGTCGTCCCATCCTCGTTCCGATACGGAATGGTCCACGTGCGCGGATGTGCACCCCGGCGAGTGCTGAGACGTAAGCAAGCGTGTTTTCTCCCTGGGTTGGAGATCGGTATCGGTCTGTGACGATGATTTTTTCTTCTTTGAGGTCAAGGCCGCAGCAGCGGAGCAAGGGATAGGAATATTGACTGATGCGTAGTGTTCCTTCTCGTTGGGCGTGGAGGGCTCCTAGTTCGATGAGGATGTTTTTTGTTTCAGGAGTACTGGGGAGAATAAGTGCACCGCCGCTTCCTTCGGTAAGATACGTCCCATGGTCTTTGATGGTGTTCATGAGTGTCACAACATCATCGGTCGGGAGATCATGCCAAAACAAATTGTAGTCGGGATGCAGGGGGACTTGGTAGTGCTCCGCAAGGAGGAATGCGTCTGTTGATGAAGGATGGCGGATATCAAGTGGTCTTTTCATGTCGTCATTGATTTTCTGTTGAAGGATTTTATCTCCAGCTGCGACATCTAGCGGGGTGTTGCTGGATGGGATGCAGCCAATCTTTGTCTGGAGCTCTTGCACCCACCATTCATAGACGTAGGATGCGTCCGGGAGGATAGCATTGTTTTCGATGAATTCTCCGAATGGGACCAGGATTTCACCAAGGTCAATGATTTTTTTAACATCGCTGCGGATGTTTTTGACATCGTTGATCTGGATCAAGTCCCCGTTTTGGAGCAGTACGATGGGTCCTTCGATCTGGTCGCAGGGTGTCCCGATGGTTCCTTTTCCTGGTCGTTCGGTTTTCATCTGGGTGCCGACCGTGATGAATGAATCAAGCAGGAACATGGTTGCTGGGTTGATCGCAGTAGAGGCTAATCCTGCGGTGCGTGCCCGTCCGTAGCGGAGGCGAAATCCTCCTTTTCGTGAGGGATGAGACAGCACCGGTCTGCCTGCGATGACCTCGCCGATGTATTTTGATGACGGGGGAATGAGTGGGATCTGGCCGGCTTCTTTGGCGGGCTCTATTCCTTTGTTGACGAAGGGCTCGAGGAACTCCCATCCTTTCAACTTCAATTTTTTGATATGTTTTTGGATCTTTGGTGCTTTGAGGCAGAGTCCTTCGGCGATGACCAGGCAGGCTCCTCCTCTCAAGCGGTTGGTTCCGATGCGGGGGAGGTCTCGGTACCC
Organism: Thermoplasmata archaeon; assembly: GCA_003942085.1. Classification (GTDB taxonomy): domain Archaea; phylum Thermoplasmatota; class E2; order DHVEG-1; family DHVEG-1; genus SM1-50. The sequence goes on from DQIQ01000012.1 coordinate 31,389, forward strand.
GGCGACTTCTTCATCCTCGGTTCCTTCACCGTTGATGCAGATCGGGCAGTTCTTCATGATAAGGTCGATTTCGTCGACGGACGGGAGGTACTGCAGGTGCTGTACTCTTTTATATAACGGGATTTCTTCTTTGAGTCGCTCGATTTCTCCTTGGGTTGCGACGTAGCTGCCGATGTTGAGGTCCCGGCGTACGACATCAGCGATGAGCACGCTCATGGCCTGTCCGGTTCCCCCTGCGCTTCTGATGGGTCCTGAGAAATAAAGGTCGACGTAGTTGGTGCCGTCGTTGTTCCGTCCGACTCTCACTTCCGCGATTCCTTCAAGGGGGGCGACTAGGACTCCTTCAGTAAGGATGGCAAGACCCGTTCGTATCGCTTGGTCTAGTGCTTGTTCTATGGTGTCGAAATGGTAGGTTTTCCGGTCCGCGATCATCCGGGCGATTTCTAAGGAGACGAGTTCTCTGTTGTCGATTTTTTGGGTGGCTTGTCTGATTTTCGGTGCGATTCCCTCTGGTCCGACGAGCTGTTCGACGCGAGCTGCCAGATCAAGAGCCTGGGGGATTTCAACGGAAAGCTCAGGGTCGCATCCTTTTTTCCTGGCTTTGTTCGCAAGTTTATAGCAGGCGTCGATATCCTGCTGGAGCTGTTTAAAATACGCGCGCATAGCAGGACTTGCAGCGATATCTTTGATTGACTCCCCATCCATGGTTCTCATGCCCTGAAAATAAACAATTTCTACATGGCAGCGAATCACTTAAAGGTTTGGATTCTTGGTCATAAAAAGAGACTGGATTTCTTTTTCTCGGGTCATGCGGATGCTTTGCTGAAATCCATTGCAGTTGCGCTTCCGGTTTTCAGATCGACGATCGGGAGTTTTGCGGAATCAGGCACGAAGTTCATCATCTTCTGATATGAGGTTTGTGACTGCCAACTGGAGGCGTTGATGAGAGTTACGCCTCGGTAGGTGTCAATAGAGGAGGTGTGTACATGGCCGGTGACGAAGATATCAGGGACTTGGGGAATGAGCATGTAGTCCACATGCTCCGGGGCAAGCGGTGTGTACCCGCCGTAGGTCGGTGAGAGGTGCCGTTTCTTGAGCATCAACTTCATGACCTCGGTTGGTTCGTTGTAGCTGAGTGCCTGGATGTTGGTGGAATAATCAAGCAAGCTTTGACCGTGATAGGAGAGGATCTCCACGCCGTGGAGCGAGAAATAACTGGGGTTTCCGATGAAGATATATTCTTTGCCCGTAAAGAGATCCCGTATTTCTTTTTCAAATGCGGGTTGTGGCTCTGCTGGTCGCACAGCATCATGATTTCCTGGTTGGATGAGTATGGTGATGTGGTCAGGGATGTAGGCGAACTGTTGCGCGAGTGCCTGGTATTGTTCATAGATGTTGCTGATGGACAGCTCCTTTTCCTGGTTTGGGTAAATACCGATGCCGTCGACAAGGTCTCCGGGGAGCACAAGGTATTTGAGTCTGCTGGCGACGTCCCGTTGCCTGGAGTTTCCCAGGTCCCCGTTGATCCAGCGCAAAAACATGGTCCATTCTGATTCCATGAACATGTTGCTGCCCATGTGGATGTCGGAGAGGAACGCGACGCAGAGCGGGGATTCTGTTTTCTTGCGTTCATGGTGCATTTTGATGTCCGGGTAGACGATGTTTTGAACAATGATCAGGTCGCCGTTTTTGCTGATTTTTCCGACCACTCCGATGACCTCGTCAAGCATGACTTCGTTTGCCTGCTGCATGGTCTCCGTGTTTGCTTTTAGTGCCATGAGGGTGGCGGAGCCTGTTTCGTCTTCGATTTCGATGAGCCGGTGTCCGTTATGGGTTGTTTTAACGGTTTTTACGATGCCGATGAGCTGGATGTCGGTCATGGTCTTTCTGATGCGACTGATGGGGATGAACTGTGCGATTTCCCGTCGTTGGCTGCAGAGGATTTTTTTTATCCCTTGGTATCGGTCTCGAAATAAGCTGACGAAATCCTGGGTGGTTCCCTCGCTGGTTCGTTTTCCGGTGATGTCGGTAATGACGCGTACTTCTGAGTCGTAGTCTCTGGCTAGCGGTCTCCAGCCTTTGACTGTTTTTATCTCAAGGGGTTGCAGAGGTTTTTTTTCTTCAGATGTAGTCTGGTCGTCTTCAGTGTCCTCTTCGTCTTCTTCTTCGCTGGTCTCTGTGGTGATGGTAGGTTTGCTGTACATTTTTGATAGCATCTTTTTTTGGAATTCTTTTTCGATGGTTTTTTCAATTTGAGGCGGTGGTGATGCTGGAGTGGGGTTCGGTGATGCTAGTATGGTTATTGGTGGTGCTGGTGTTTCTTTGAGCTGTAGGGTTGATTCTTCGATGGATTTGATTGTGTCAAGGGCGAGGAACAACGGGTATTCTCTGAGGCTTTTTATGAGGAAATAAGCAAAATCATCAGGGTTTTCTTTTTGTGATATGTAGGTGAGTGCGTCGGGGAGGACGAACGTCCCATGATCTGAGAAGAGCTTAAGGATAGAGTTCATTGTCTCGCCCATAAAAATATTTCAAGGCTCTGTATATGTCATGTTGTTTTTAGCATTATGGTTCGGGTGTGGTCTTGGGTGGTTCGCTGCTTGTGTATCATCCGGTTGAAAGTATTAATATGATGAAATCATTAGGTGTTTTGGTATGACGCAGATCTCTGAGGCAAAACAGAAGAAGACGACTTTGCAGATGAAGCAGGTTGCACGCGGCGAGAAGGTTGAGCCTGAGGTGATACGCCGAAGGATCGCTGCCGGTCAGGTGGTGATTCCGTATAATCCGATTCATGCGCCATCAGCACTTGGGATCGGGAAGGGTCTGCGGGTGAAGGTAAATGCCAATATCGGGACATCCCGTGAGCATTGCGATCTGAAGGAAGAAGTGGAGAAAGCAAAGGTAGCAGTCGCTGCTGGTGCCCATGCATTGATGGATCTTTCTACGGGTGGTGATCTTGACAGGATTCGTCGTGCGTTGTTAAAGACGGTGAAGGTCCCGTTTGGGACTGTCCCTATTTATCAGGCTGGCATTGAGGCAATTGCGAAACGTGGCTCTATTGTCGATATGACGGCGGATGATATGTTCTCCATGGTTGAATCCCAGGCAAAACAGGGTGTTGATTTCGCGGTCGTCCATGTGGGGATAACCAAGGAAAGCGTGGAGCGTTTACGAAAACAAAACCGATTGATCCCGATGGTGTCCCGAGGCGGGTCGTTTCACATGGCTTGGATCCTTCATCACGATTTGGAGAATCCCTTGTATAAGGACTTTGAGTATCTTTTGGAGATCGCGAAACGCTACGATGTGACGCTTTCTCTGGGGGATGGTATGCGGTCTGGTGCGTTAGCTGATTCGAATGATCGGGCGAAGTTCCAGGAGTTGCTTATCATTGGTGAGCTTGTTGAAAAGGCGCGAAAGGCTGGTGTGCAGACCATGGTGGAAGGCCCTGGTCATATGCCGCTGTCCGATATCCAGGCAAACATCCAGGTGATGAAGACGGTGACTAAGGAAGCGCCGTATTTTGTTCTTGGTCCGCTTGTTACTGATATCGCCCCAGGGTATGATCATTTCGTGGGTGGTATCGGAGGAGCGTTTGCTGGGTTCTGCGGCGTTGATTTCCTTTGTTATGTGACGCCGGCTGAGCATCTGTGTCTTCCTGATTGGCAGGATGTCCGTGACGGGGTGGTCGCAACCAGGATTGCTGCGCATGCTGCTGATCTTGCAAAAGGTCTTGATCGGGATGTCGATTTGACGTTCAGTGCCGCGCGGGAGGCGCTTGACTGGGAGAAGATGTTTGCGCTGTGTATCGACCCAGCAAAGGCAAAGGAGTATCGGGCGAAACGGTCGCCATCTGAAGATACGAAGGCTTGTTCGATGTGCGGGAGCCTGTGTGCGATTGAGATGGTGAAAAAATATCTGAAGAACAAGTGAACCGTTGAGGTGCCTTGTATTTTTTTTTGTGGTATCGCTCAGGAAATTATCTTTAATGGTAAAACTCTAAGGAAAAAATAAAAAAAAGGGTGGAAGGTAACACTTTTTTCGCGTGCTAGATTCCTGATTCTTTTAAAACAAAGACCAGTGGTCCTATCTTAAGGCCATTGTAATGCTTGATGATGCCGGGGATGTTCTCCGGGTATGCGGACACGATGATGTGCAGTCTGCCGAATGCAAAGAAGTACAGTGGACTGCGAACCGTCTCTGAAGTCCCAGAGGCGATTGAATCGCAGGTTCCGTTAGCAACGGTCTTTCCAAATATCTGTAGGGGGCCCCAGGAGATCATCATGGTCCAGTTCACAAATGACGCGTTGTACTCCCCGTTGTTCTTGATGACTGCGACTATCCCAACTGAAAATAATTTCTGAACAACGACGTCTATCTTTGGTGGCTCGATCAAAAACAGATTGACGGTTGTTGTGCTGATCGCGACACGGGCTGGTGAAGTCGTGTTATCTTTTACCGTTAAGGTGAGGTTGTAGATCCCAACTTCGCTATATAGATGATAGGGGTAGTAGGGAATCGTTGAGGTATTGCCATCGCCGAAATCCCAGAGCCATTGTAATAGCTTCAGTCCGCCTCCAGTGACGTTCCCATGGAATCGCACACCTGCCGGGGTGTAGTCAAATTGCATGGACCACCACCATTCGTAGGGTCCTCCGGCATTGCACGAAAATATTGGTCCGGTATCATTGACAAGCACTTCGATATCATCGATGCTGAACATTTGTTCATCTGATTGGTCTGTTTGATCACTATAATATTGGAATCCTATCTTCACATCAGGTTGTCCTGCGTACTGGGTTAAAACAATGGGGTTGTTGATGGAAATTTCATACCATGTCCAGTCATGGAAAAACTGACCACTATCATCAAAGCTCCAGACTCTTGTCCAGCTTGTTCCTCCGTCCGTTGAGACGCTGACATTGAACTCGACGTATCGTTTGTACACGGTGACGTAGTAGCAGGTGTACCACCAGAATTTCAGAATTACCTCGGTGTATTTGCTGAAATTGAGGCTTGGGGTGATGAGCCATTCGTCTTGAAAGCTACTTGTTGCTCCACGATTGACGGTGGCCGATGGTTTTGATACGGGATAGGTCGGTATACTGTTGTCGATATGCCATGTTTCAGTGGGGTTTGTTTGTGTTAGTTCCCAGGGCTGTCCCGTATCACTGATCGGAGGCATGTTCCCATCGGTAAAGTTTTCAGACATATACAGGATGTAACTTGGTGCTGATGTCGGGGTGCTTGCGGGTTGAGATGAGTGTTTTTCTACAGTATTATTTATTTCTGAGCTACCCCGGGTGGTATTGGTGAGTGCGGAGAGACTGCAGCTTAAAAGAACGGTGGCGCACAACAGCGTACATATTCCTTCTAAAAACTTTTTTTTCTTTCCTAATTCCTTCATGATACGTACTCCTCCCTTTTAATAATATTCTTGGCGAAAAGAATATGCTTTAATCCTATTTAAATCATTTCATATAAAATATAATTGTAACATTTGTTACGATAATATTATTACACCAGGATACCTCATGAGCCAACGCAAAATCATCATCAAAACAGGGAATGGATCTATCAGCAAAGAAAGGATTTTTTTTGTTTTTCTCGACTCATCATGGTTGTTACATGAATGATGATACGATAACAGATTGCAGAAAAAACAAACTCTATAAAAAGGAGCACATTATTCCAGAACATTGATGGATAGTGACAAAGAATCTGAGAAAAAAATGTTTTTTCCCATCTTTCTTATGGGCTGTTTCTTTCTGGTTATCGATGGGTTAGCACTGTTGATGAAAAATCTGTTTCAGCCGACGTTTGAGGATACCGGCAACCCTGTCAATATCCTGTATATCTTCGTCATCATTATCGTCATGACCGTCCTTATTTTGATCATCGCAAAATATTGGAAGAAAAAGGTGATCCAGATCATCATCTTATTTGCCATTGGGTACACCGCGTTTTTTATTTTTATTTCGGTGTTCTCATTACTCTTTTCTGACATCCCCACCATTGTATTATCTGTCGTCGTCGCGGTTGCCCTTGTTGCAGCGCTGTACAAATATCCTGAATGGTATGTCATCGACCTCTGTGGGGTAATAATCGGTGCTGGAGCGATCGCCATCTTTGGTATCTCCTTAAGTGTTCTATTAGTAATCATCCTTCTTCTTGTGCTCGCGGTCTATGATGCGATCTCCGTCTACAAGACCAAACACATGATCGATCTTGCTGACACGGTCATGGATCTGAAGTTACCGGTGTTGCTGGTTGTCCCGAAAATACGAAGGTACTCCTTGATTAAGGAGACAAAAAGCTTAAAGGAAAAACTAGCGGATAACGAGGAGCGGGACGCGTTTTTCATGGGACTTGGGGATATCGTCATGCCAGGAATCCTGGTCGTTGCCACGTATCAGAGCATCCCCAATGGTCTGCCGGTCGCACTCTCAGTTCTAGCTGGTACCCTGTTCGGTTTTCTGGTTCTGATGAGATTTGTTCTAAAAGGAAAACCACAGGCAGGACTGCCGTTGCTGTGCAGCGGCGCAATTCTTGGGTATCTCATTTCTAGTTACGTTTTCTTTGGGGCACTGGTCGGTCTTGGTTTTTAATAATCGGTCTGGAAATGGTTCTGTTCGCACCAGATCTTTCGACCGTCGTGGTTCAAAGGTTTGTTGCACACCGGGCAGGTGACCTTTTCTAAAAAATGCTCCAGCCACATGTCTCGCACCTGCAGGACGTTTTCTTTTTCGATGCGCTGAAGGATTTTTTTCATATCTGGTGTTTTGATCAGCGCGGTGAGATGTGAAAAATCAATGGCATCTGATTTTTTTATCTG
>DQIQ01000077.1 GCA_003942085.1 Thermoplasmata archaeon
CCCCATATGCTTCATCAGGTATGATGGTAGAATTCGGATCACCAATTTTTGTTATTATTTGAGGCGAGGTGCTATCGACCAGAAGAGTCGTTTTTTTCTTTACTTCACTGTTACCAAGGACGTCGATAGCATGCCATTTGAGTGTATAACAGCATTGATCATTAAAGGAGAAATCATAGGTGATTTTGCCATAGTCCTGGTTAGAATCATTAGCATCATTGTCCTGTATTGTGATGGTCCTGTTCCATTGCCAGGATTCATTGGGGTCTGAAAGATTACGTTTCCAGAAGACTTCAATAATGAGTGTTTCAACACCAGTGCCTTTAGGCAAGTAGCTTTTATCGGTTGCATTAAACCAAAGCAGTGTTGCGTTCGTCACCCACCTGACATTATTTTTCATATACTGCGGTTGTCCAACTGTAAGCGACGTTACCGGCGTACAGCCATCAACAAGGAAATCATTGGAATGTTGCCCATCAGTGTTTCCCTCATAATCCCAGCATTGGAAACAGATCTGATACAGACAACTTGGGTTGATGAAAATCTTGACACTCACTTCGCCTGCGACCGGGTTCTTATCGTCTACGGACCCATCCAAAACCGTTTTTTCATACACCTGCACCATATCGATAATGCCATGATGGTTTGGATAAGGACTAGTTGCCCTCCACAATGAATACTGTATCTTTTCAGCTCCAACACCATCTGGGTCTGTTGAATTTATCCAAATAGGGGTAGCATACGAGATAACAACATAGGTTTTTCCATACCAGCATTCAGTGGTTTTTGGCTTTCCGAATTCAAAGGTATAAAGCGGTGGGGTGGTATCGATGTTCCCAATGCCTATACCATTTGTGCTGGAGCAAGCAACCGTCCCCGTGGATTGGATTTTACTGCTTAGTGAAAAAATCCCTGCAGTACAGACCGGTGTTATCAATAAGAAAAACACTATAGCTACAAAGACGGTTATATTTTTTTTATTCATCACCACTCAATCTCCCTCACCTAACAAAACTCGTTTTTTAAACGAGTTTTTTTGGAGAAATTTCCTCAAATTGAAATGGTTTAAAGTATATATAAATATTTTCATAAAAATTTTAAAATCACCATTATTCCGATAAAAAACCCAAAAGAAAGATGACACGCCCTCTTAGAAAAAATCTAACCAAAGATCCAATCTTTTATTCTAAGAGGTCGTTGATTTTTTGTGAAAATTTCAGCTTCATATTTTTTTTCGTCTTCTGAGAAACCAATATACGAGAATGCATCAGATCCGCTATAATGCGGTATTTGGTCATATGGCTCAGATCGTTCTGAAGTCCCAGTTTCAGACAGAGTTGATCAGTGCTCCTGATGACACTTTCGATGCTTTTACTGATCGCGTCCCGATGAACGATAAACACCATGGTCACCAGGCTAGCATAGGTCGATGATTTCACCATTCTTTTCCTCCTTTTTATTCATGATTATCCTTCATACAATTTAGTATCATCATTGGTCATTCATATCACATATGCTATAAAAAGGTAAGGTGCGAAAGATTTTATAGATGTCGATGAAGGATTCATACTGACGATGACGGTAAAAACTCACAAGGCGGCCGTCTAAGGGAGATGAAAAATCTCCATGATCTGTACCTCGTTTACCTCTTCAGATATCCCATCGTACGTTATTACACCAGTAATCTGCGCATGGAAACGCCAATAATGAATCAGCCCTAAATTCTTAAAATCAATGGATTTTACGACCAACCTGACATGAATAGAATACAGTCCTTCCTGGATGGTTAAGAAAGACTCAACAGGGATGAACCGCCCATGACTATACATCGATTTAAGCTGGACTAAGCTGATGTTTTTCCGCTGGATACTCGTATAATTATTATCCGGATTGTTCACCATTGCCAAAAAAACGTCCTCATCCCAGCGGTTCTTCATACTCTGCGAAAACACTACATTCATATGATTGCTTGTGAACTTCCCCCAATACCAGCTCCGATGCAACCTGCGGACATCCCAACCGTGCTCTTGATACCCGGAACCATGGACAGGGATTTGGCTTCCTTTGATAGTGAGCGTGCCGTTTACCGTAGCTCTGGGGAGAGGACAGCCCCACATCCCATGATTGGTGGTGCCAATCCAGCCTTGAGTAACACCGGTGAAGAGAAGAACTACCTGGAGATCCTTGATGGTGAGATTAACCGCAACACACAACCGGTCATCCTGGTTCAGGTAGCTTTGCAATAATTCTTTTCCTTGATAACGCACGAATGGTTCCTGTGTTGAAACGCTCATCAAGCGAAGCGGAATAAGGCTAAGACGCTGAGCATACAGAGTTCCATTGTCGTAGATGTTGATCTGAACAAGGAAGAAACCGTTGGTTGCTTGTGCACCTATCGTGAGAAGACCGACATGGACCGAAAAAGAGTTGTTGAACGTTGCGTCCAGATACCACCACTGCAGAGAAAAGTATGACGTCTGGTTGTAAGCATTATCAGCCAAGCTTGCGTCATGAGGCTGATACCAGAATGGATCCTGAGCCCCCACATAAGATGTAGCAAGTGGAATAAGGAGGACCAATAAAAGAACAATTACGGAACTTTGTTTTTTCCAATACATGAGATCAGGATGATATTATTGTACTCGTCATATATATAATTCACCTTGCTTAAAAAAGATTACTTTTTAGAATACAATGAAAAAGGAAGGGAAAAAACAACAATTGTTTAAATGATAGGTCGTTCGTCTCTTCATTCCGATTTATTAGAAAAAATTTTTTTATTGTATATGTTAAGAGTATGTCAAACTTTAGTTGAAATGCATGTTTTAAAGATGAATGTCATTGAAACCTATTTGTAGTCAGAAATTTAAATTGAGAGTTGAAGATTTTATGATTTATTTATATTTCTGCATTAGTTGATTTTTTATTTTTTACGAGAGGAAATACAAATCAATAAATGGTATAATACGGGGATCGACCACGGTGTTGACTGTAATAGCTGAATTGAGATAATGCTCGTGGATTTGGTGCAGCACCCTCGGTATCATAGACATAAACCTGATTATATCGGTTTATAACTAATTCTAGTAAATTGTCGTTATCAATATCTTGTGCTACGATCATCGACATGCCATAATAACCGGAACCGCTTCTATTATTATTGAGCGGTATGGATCCTCGAAACACATAATTATCATCGAAGATTGAGATATTGGTAATGGTGCATTCAAGGATCTCAACGCGTCCGTCCCCATTGATATCTACGATAGCTGGAGGTTCCCAACAATCAAATGGAAGCCACGCTTCAAGAGACCATGTATAGAGATCCCAGATAATTGGTTTTCCCCAAGCATCACTGCCACCACCTACTATGATTTCCAGATTTCCATCACCATCGATATCATACACTGTTGGATTCGAATGACATCTCAAACCGGGGATATTTGAATAGTGGATAACGCTACCATCAGAACTTTTGTAAACAGCAATACCGTTACCACCTGTTTGAGCAAGGGCAACGACCTCAAGTATTCCATCTTTGTTCGTGTCGACGAGTGTTGGACAATTACTACTCGATAACATTTCTGGATGGCACCATCGTTCTGTAAGATTCGATGCCCAAAACGCTCTCACTCCTTTGCCCACTACATTACCATCGTACCCAATATTTCTCTCACCCATAAAGAGCTCATACACACCATCATTATTGGTATCCCCAAGCGTTAATCCACCATAACAGGGGAAGTATGTATGTACTTTCGCAAAAATTTGTCCATCATGCGTAAGAGCTGTTACCCATCCTTGAGGTGACCCACTGTTCGCTCCAGCCGTACAAACAAAGACTTCCGGGTATCCATCAGCATTTATATCACCAGCAACCGCATGTTTATTGTATAAAGGTGCATTTGCGTTGTACCATAATTGAGAACCATCTTTTCCAGATAGAGCTCTGGTTCCGCTGTCATATGAACTAATCACATCAAGGTAACCATCGTTGTTGAGATCAATGATTTCTATTGGAATATGACTATCCCACATTGCTGTAATTTTATTCCAGACAACTGTACCTGATGTTCCATTAAATACGACAATACCGTTTAATCCTGATCGTACGATTTCTATTCGTCCATCGTTATTGACATCGGCAACAGACGGCCCTACTCTTGTTTCTCCAGATGCCGAGGTCACAGGGGACCACGGTTTTGGTGTCGGAATATTAATAGGGATTATAGGTTCTGTGGTGAATGTATACCATTTTCTTGTATACAGAGTACTGCCGGTCGGATCAGTTGCATTCACCCAGATTTTATAGGTAGTAGAGTACATGAGTCCAGAAAGAGTGAGCGACTTTGTTCCGTTCGATGCACCAGACCCACTAGTACCTTGTCCATTGTTACATTGTATAGTCCAAGAGAAGACAGTCCCCTCAGGATCACTAATTGAAATACTCCAGGTTAAACTCAACCGGCTCCCCGATGAACTATTTACTGGAGAAGGCACACCAAACACTGGTGGATTATTACCACCACTTCCCTGCGTCGTGAATGTAAACCACCTCCGAGTATACAAACCACCACCCGCAGGATCAGTCGCATTCACCCAGACTTTATAGGTGGTAGAGTACATGAGTCCGGAGAGCGTGAGCGACTTTGTTCCGTTCGATGCACCAGACCCACTACTTCCTTGTCCATTGTTACATTGTATAGTCCAAGAGAAGGGATTCGCCTCAGGATCATTAATGAAAATACCCCACCAATTGGAACTCAACGAGTTTCCTGTAGAACCATTTGTCAGAGAAGTCGTACCAAATATCGGCGGATCATTCACCTTTGTAGTAAACGTAAACCATCTGCGAATATACAACCCGCTACCCGTAGGATCTGTCGCATTTACCCAAATCTTAAAAGTCGTTGAATAAGCAACATGAATGAGCTTAAGTGATTTTGTTCCGTTTTTTGCACCAGTGCTACTATTCATTTGTCCGTTACTGCACTGAATCGACCAATCAAAGCTATTATTCTCAAGATCATTGATCCGGATGCTCCAGGTCAGATTCATCCAGGATGGACTCAACTGACTCCCCGTAGATATTGAACAATTTGCTGGAGATGGAACACGAGGATACATCGGTGGATTATTACCACTTCGTCTAGTTGTAAAAGTATACCATCTGCGCATGTACAAACCACTACCAGTAGGATCAGTCGCATTCACCCAGACCTTATAAGTCGTTGAATAGCTAAGTGTAGAGATTGCAAGATATACTGTTCCATTGAATGGACTAGTTCCACTAGCTGTTTGTCCGTTGCTGCATTGAATCGTCCATGAGAAGCGGTTTCCCTCAGGATCATTAATCGGAATATTCCAAGGAATCCAAGATCCTGCTGGAGGAACACCCAACCAGTTCCCCGTTGAATCATTTACAGGTGAAGGCGAACCAAACACCGGTGGACTATTACCCGCTTTTGTGGTAAACATATACCATCGGTGAGTATACAAACCACTACCAGAAGGATCAGTTGCATTCACCCACACTATATAAGTGGTTAAATTGGTTAGGCTAAAGAGAGCAAGAGACTTTGTTCCATTCGATGCGCTAG
>DQIQ01000078.1 GCA_003942085.1 Thermoplasmata archaeon
CATGATTCATCCATAGCGCAATCGGCTCTCGAATTCGAAGCTCACATATTAATAATGGGTCGCGTTTTCGGCGTTACTGTTGTAAGTCTATAACCTGTATAACAAAAATGGGCTGAATTCCCCACCGCCTACGGGCAAATTGGGGAATCCCAAATTGTCGAACAGCACCGCATCCGCTTAAAGCAGTAATACAATATTTTCGTATAGCAGCCTGATAAATAGATATATGTCAATCGGCAATTTGAATGTATAGGTAAATAGCTTACCTATATAAACGATATCGCATAAAATCCCGACTGCTCATTTTCAGTTTTCCAGCACCTGTCAAACCGAACCTTATTTTATCTGGCCCATGGAGTTATATAGCGGGAAGAACGTGGAAAGAAGTATTACCGCCGATATTCCTCCAAAAGTCACTAAAATCAACGGCTCCAGAATGGTCAGAATCTTTTTGGTCGTTCTCTCAACGTCCTTCTCAAAAAACTTGGTGATTAAAACAAGCTGCCCCGCCACGCCTCCGGTTTGCTCTCCCAGGGCAATCATGACGACCATAAAGCCGGGGAAAGGCAGGCCTTTCATGGAATCGGCAAGATTTTCACCTCGTCGAATCCTCTCTTGCATGGTCTCAATGGAGACGACAATGCTCTTATTGCCTATGGTTCCTTTAATCAAATCCAACGAGGCCAACAAGGTCATACCGGATTGAAGCAACAGGGACAGATAATGTGTGAAGTTAATCAAAATTGCTTTCTGAATGATCGCACCGAAAAGCGGGAACCTAAGCTTCATATAACTCATCGTATAGGCGCCACTTTCAGTTCTTCGATAGATCAATACGCCGATAACGCCCAGAACCAGCATAACTCCTATGAGAATAGCATTGCCTTTGAGGGTGCTGACGACGAACCATACAACTCTGGTATAGATCGGGAGCGGCGCCCCCATTTCCAAAACCAAAGCCATCATTTTTGGCATTAGATAAAAAGCGTAAAAGCAACTCACCGCAGTCATCACCACCATAATCAACATTGGATACATTAGGGCTTGTTGCAACTCGGCCTGCAATTTATCCTGTTTCTCCAGGGTCTCCGCCAACTGCTCTAAAATCTCAGTCAGGGTACCTCCGGATTCTCCTGCTTTTACTGCTCCGAGGTAAAACGGGGGAAACACTTTCGGGTGGGAGGCTATGGCCTCGGAGAAACTTCCCGTCGTTTCGATTTTTTTACAGACGTCTTCGATCACTGCGCGGAACTTAGGATTTTTCTCATGTTCTGAAATGGTTTGAAGAGCCTTAAGCAAAGGAAGCCCAGCGACAAACATCATATGCAATTGGATGGTGAAAGACATTATATCTTTCTTTGTTACTTTTGCTCCCCTGCCCCCACCTTTAGCACCCGCCTTGGCTTGCACCGATATGGGATAAAACCCCATCTCTCGAATTTGGACTTCCGCCTCCTCTAAGGTTCTGGCGGGGAGAGTACCTTTTATTCGCTTGTTGCCGGCATCCACTGCCTGATAAGTATATTGAGTCATTAGCCTACCACCCTCTTTACCTCTTCTATGGTTGTCACGCCAGCTATGACTTTTTCAATTCCGTCCTCTAGCATGGTTTTCATTTTGGACGCTCTTTCAATCTCTGTTGGTAAAGCTTTCTGTAGAATTAGCTGATTGACAGTTTCGTTTACTTCCAGCACCTCGTATATCCCTATCCTGGCTCGGTAGCCGGTATGTTTGCACTTTTCACAACCTCTTCCCCGATGAAAGACCGGGTTTTTTAATTCCTTGAATTGAGGATAAAAGCTGAGTTCCTCCTCAGTTGGCGTATAAGGCTCTTTGCATTTGCCGCAGATTCTTCGGGCTAATCTTTGAGCAATCACCGCCAGAAGGGAGGTGGATATTACAAACGGTTCAATGTCCATATCCAGAAGTCGTGTCACCGCTGAAGAAGCGGAATTTGCATGCAAGGTGGTAAAGACCAAGTGTCCGGTCATGGAAGCTCGAAACGCCATTTCCGCGGTTTCCTCATCTCTCATCTCGCCCAGTAGGATGATGTCGGGATCGTGCCTCAAGATGGAGCGAAGACCTTTAGCAAAAGTATATCCGGCCTTTTCATTAGTAGGAGACTGTTTGCTCATGGGAATCTGATATTCCACCGGGTCCTCAAGAGTGATCAGGTTCTTCTCCAGAAGATTCAAAGTCTTTAATGCTGCAAAAAGGGTAGTCGATTTTCCAGAACCCGTTGGTCCGGTGATCACAACCATCCCGTATGGCTTATTAACCATTTTTGTGAGTTTCTCATAATTATCTCCCCAGTAACCTAAGTCCTGCAGACTCATCAGGAAACGGGGTTTGGTAAGAAGTCGCATGACCACGCTTTCGCCATAGAAGATAGGCATGGTGGAGACGCGCACATCGATTTCCTGGGTGTTGTTTTTGAAACGAAAACTTCCATCCTGCGGAATCCTGGTCTCGGTAATGTCCAGATCGGACATTATCTTGATTCTGCTAACCACGGTGCGGTAAATCTTTTTGGGCAAAATAAAGGCCGTTTGAAGCACGCCGTCTATACGATAACGTACCCGCCCTACGCTTTCATCCACCTCGAGATGAATATCCGTAGTTCTTTCCTTCAGTGCATAGGCAATCAACGAATCCACCAACTTGATCAAAGGAGGGGTCTCCTCCGCAACCTCTTTTAAGCTCAAAGCCTGGTTTAGGCTATCCTCGATCGCCTTCTCCGGCGAGACCGCCATTCCATAAAATTCGTCCACGTAACTTAGAATCGTCTCTTCGTCCGCGATTTTTGGCTCGATGTTTAGCTTTGTAATCTTGCGTAGTCGGTCGATGGCGTTGATATCGTTAGGATTTGTCATGGCGACGGTGAGCGTCCCATCATTTATCTCCACCGGTATCAGTTTGCATGATCTTGCCACTTCCTCGGGGACAAGCTTAACCGCTTCGCTATCTATTATCACTTTGGAGAAATCTATAAAACCAGTTTCAGTTTGCTGGCCAACAAATTCCAACACTTCCTCATGGTTAATGAAACCTAATCGCTCCAATATTTCGCCAAACTTGGCGCCGGTTCGGTTCTTTTCCCTTTTCGCTAACTCATACTGGCTTTTGGTGATTCTGCCAGTATCTATAAGCATTTCTCCTAAACTCTGATTCATTTTTCACCTAATTGTAAAAGCAGAAAATTCAATCGTTTACGCACAGCCAACTCCAACTCATCATCCTTTTCAATATTACCGGTTAAGTACAACTGATAGTACTTTACGGCCTTAACCTTGTCGCCGGAGAGGTCTAGTGTTCTAGCGAGGTTATAAATTGCCGAAGGATCATTGATGTCAATGCTGTGAGCCTGTCCGTAAAATTCCACGGCTTTTTTCATCTCTCCCTTTTCCTCATATATAGATGCCAGTAGCAGGTAGGCCTCGAGGTGGAGTGGATTTATGTTCAGAAGTTGCTGTATTTTGTCCTGAGCATCCGGGTATTGTCCTAACTTGTAGGAAATCAGCCCCAGATTAAAGAGTATCTGCTGATCTTGTGGATTTTGAGCATATAGAGGAGCTAATAGAGCCCTCGATTCTTCAAATCTGCCGGTTTGCATAAGTACCGAGGCTAATTTGATCCGTGCCTGTTGATGATCCGGATTAAACACCAACGCCTTTTTATAAAAAGCGATTGCTTGATCGAGTTTTCGTTTCTGTTGATACGAGACCGCTTTATCGTAATATACTTGCGCCCGGGAATCCGATTTTTCCGCAACCTTCAATACCTTCCGGAAATACTCCCTTTTTGAATCCAATTCGGGCACTGATGCCAGCTCTTTGGAAGGAGTATTTTCGGCAATAGGTTGTTGCCTTTTGAGTGAGTCATTTTTTGCCCAGATTCCTGTCGTCGGCGATTCATTTTCTGTTTTTAAACCCAAGGATGGAATTGAGGATTCAATCACTCCTTTGGCTTCCTGGCTTACCCTTCGAGGGATATCTACAACGGATTCTTCCTTAACTGGACTATTGTTTTCTTTCTTATCGTTTACGAGTTTGGCCTCTTTTGTTTCTTTGGCCTCTTCATTATTTTGATATCCTTTTTGAGCCTCGTTTTTTTTAGTTTCTTTAGCCACCTTATTTTCGATAATGGTTTTTTGAAGAGCTATGGTTGAATCTTTTTGCCCTTGTTCCACTACTGTCATATTTATACCAGCATTGGTTGAATCTACTGGCTGAGCCTGAGCTTTCTGTGTTTCAGGAATTAGTTTGGTTGGCTTTACCCTGGCAATAGCCGGGCGAGGTGTTGGCTTGGACGGAGTCTCGGAACTTGGTCTTATAACGAAGAAATATCCGGCTCCCAAGCCGATAAGTAAAACCACGATACCTAGAAGGAAAAAGAGGTTTCTTTTTTTCTTTGGGTTTGCTTGCGCCGGCGTTGGTACGGGAGCACTTTCAACCTGCTCGCTTTCAACCTCAGCTATGGTATTAGTATTCCGAATCAAGTATGCTTCTCCGTGGTTGAGGTTGGACTTGATTTACAGGGAACTGCATTTCGGAGATCAACGAACGAATGGGAGCTTACCCGTTCAGGCGAATGTATGATCAATTTCATTTTAACGTTCACTTATTTCAGATTTGGTTATCCTGGGAGTTAGAAATATCACCAACTCGCTTCTTTGCTCCAACTTCTGCGTCCTCTTAAAAAAGTAACCTATAATCGGAATATCGCCCAGTATGGGAACCTTGTCTTCTGAATTGGTTTTCTTGGAGGTAATCAATCCTCCGATCACAATAGTTTCACCATTGCTCACTCTAACCCGAGTGCTCGTCTCGCGAATTTCCAGATTTGGCGCCTTTAAGGTTTGATTTTGAAACTGAAACTCCGACCAGGTATTGGCGTCGGTGACGATGGGCAGAACCTGCATAGTGACATGATCATCCGCTGAAATGTATGGCGTCACCCCCATGGTTAGCCCTAACATGACGGTTTTCTGAGTGGGATAGATGACCGCCTGACCCACCTCCGACCCGGCTGCAACGCCGGTCAGTTCCCAGTAAGTGAGCACTTTTCCCATGTTGATCAACGCCGTCTGCCCGTTCATCACACTAAGCCTTGGCTTAGATAGAACATTGACATCTCCGAATTTGCCCAGAACGTCCAAAACCACGTCGGAGCTGTGTTCGGAGGCGGTGAATTGGAGCACCGATCCGGGTAAACCTAAATTTTGACTGCCGACAAAGTTGACATTCTTTTTTCCAATTAAAACGGATTGAACCGTTGACCAATCTATGCCCCAGGATTGACCTTGCTCCAAAGTCACTTCAACGACTTCGGCTTCAATCAACACCTGTCTGTTCAAAGATTCTTTCAGTGTCTGGATAAAACCATCTACCAGGATTAGATTCTTTTTGTGATCGGTAACCGTTACGATTCCTGCCAGCCGATTGATTGAATATTTACCATCCGAGGATAAGAAATTTTTAATTCCATCTTCAGCTTGTTTCCAAAGATCCAC
>DQIQ01000079.1 GCA_003942085.1 Thermoplasmata archaeon
CGGGGAGGGGATATTGTGGGTGAGCACACCGTGATGTTTTCAAAAAATTTTGAGACGATTGAACTCTCACACCGGGCATATGACAGGTCGGTGTTTGCATCCGGTGCACTTCATGCAGCACGATGGGTTGTTGGCAAAAAGCCTGGTATTTATGGTATGAGTGATGTGCTCAGTCTTAAAAAATAATTTTTTAACGCTCTTCCTGAATCGGATTTTTTCTCTTCTGATGTTTTTTTCCTGTCATGATTATTATCCTATGCCCGATTTTTTACTTTTAAGACACAAAATAGAAACCTATTTTTTACCTCCTGTCCAACATATAGAGTGGAGTGAATTCATTGGTTGCAATCGTTGACACCAGTAAATGTACCGGATGCGAAACATGTGTGAGTGAGTGCCCTGCGTCGGCAATCGCCATGGAGAATGAAAAAGCAAAAGTCGATAAGGACATGTGCGTTGACTGTGAAACCTGTGTTGACGTCTGCCCGTCTGAAGCTATTCATATGGAATAAGCCTGAAACACTTTTTTGGTCCACTGACCAGTTTTTAATTTAAAAAAAGTAATCTTTGCATCGTTTCAGGTATGTTCACTTTTTTTATTTTGCCTTTTTGCAATGTTTGAAAATTCTGCTTATTTTTCCATGATGGCAGAATAAGATTTTGTTTTTAATAAAACGCTAATTTTAAAAAACAATGTTTTTATTATCGCAGGAGAAATGGAATTTTACAACCCGTTATATTTCATTGGGACAACAAAAACACGCAGGAAATGACACACATGATTAACGTTGGAGTGCTTGGAGCAACGGGTGCGGTTGGCCAGAGATTTGTTGAATTGTTAGCGGATCATCCGTGGTTCAATCTTTCGACGCTTGCCGCTTCTGAACGCAGTGCCGGACAGCCATATGGAAAGATCGTGAACTGGCGTCTTGATACGCCGTTTCCCGAAAAAATTGCAAAACTCAAAGTTACATCCACCTCACCAAAAGCGATGAAGGATGTCGACCTTGTTTTCTCAGCGCTCCCTGCAGATATTGCATCGGGCGTAGAAAATGAATTTGCCGATGCCGGGATTGCAGTATGCAGCAATGCGAGTTCTCACCGGATGGACCAGTCAGTACCGCTTGTCGTACCGGAAGTAAACCCCGATCATCTCGGCCTCATTGATGTCCAGCGGGATTCAGGCAGGGATGGGTTTATCGTAACCAACCCGAACTGCTCTACCATCATGATGGTGAGCGCCCTTTCCCCTTTGAGCAAATTCAAATTTTCCGATGTCAGGGTCGCGACCATGCAGGCAATCTCCGGCGCAGGATTTGCCGGAGTAGCCGCGATGGCGATTTATGACAATGTCATTCCATACATTGGCCAGGAAGAGGAGAAAATGGAGACCGAAAGTCTTAAGATCATGGGCTCCCTGAAAGGCAATAAGGTGGTAAATGCAAAGTTTAAAGTCAGTGCCAGTTGTCACCGCGTTCCGGTAATTGATGGCCATACCATGGCTGTCTGGGTAGACATTAAAGAGCCGGTCGAGGAACTTAAAAAGACGTTCCGGAATTACAAACCACCGATTAAAGGTCTCCCGACACAGCCTGAAGAATCCATACACTTCTTTGATGAAGAGAAGGATCGCCCGCAACCCCGTCTTGACCGGATGAGGGGAAAAGGAATGACTGTATCGGTTGGCAGGCTCAGGCAGGGAGTACGCTTTGTGGCAATGGGGCATAATACGATTCGCGGAGCAGCCGGGGCAAGTGTGCTGAATGCAGAACTCATCACCAAGAAGAAATATCTCTAAAAAGGGGACCTATCATGCAGCAAAAAGAGAACATCGTATTCGTTGGCAACAAGCCAGTCATGAACTACGTGCTTGCAGTCATTACGCAGTTTAACAATGGTGCAGAAGAAGTAGCAATTAAAGCGAGAGGAAAAGCAATTTCCCGAGCTGTGGATACAGCAGAGATCGCTCTCAACCGGTTCTTAGAAGGAGTGACTAAAAAAGAAATTATTACTTCAACGGAAATTATCGACACCGATTCTGGAAAGACTAATGTATCTTCGATAGAAATTATCCTCTCCAATCACCAGTGATTATTTTTTATTATCTCGTAATTTTATTCAGTGAATTACAAAGGTAAAAAACAGCCCCATTTTGCATTATCCTTTCCCAAAACAATTTAAACGGTATTCACGAATGTACTATGCTATGCGAGCCTATGCTGTCGTGCTGCTGGTTATTCTCACGATTAGCCTGGCGGTTCCTGTAATGGCTGCAAATGATGATCGCTATAGTTATATTACCGTTGAACAAATCCAGGTCCAGCTCGATAATGGCAGCGCCGTTATTCATGTGGATTATAAGGTTGAAGAGAATACACGATTCATCTTTTTTTTACTGGGAAAACAGGATCTCAAGAACAAACTAATGAAGATTCTTAATTATAAAGATGCCAAGATTAACCGAATCGATCTTTCCAGTGCAGATTTTACGGTAGAAGAGGCTTCATTATCATACGGGAATGGGATTTTCTGGTACCCGTCACATACTTTTAATGTCGCAGTTCCCATGCTTTCTGTCAAGTCTCCCCAGACAGTCAAAAATTTCACGATGACAAGGGAGTTTCCAGGTGGCATGGGATATTTTGCAACGGAAACCCAGGTAATCCAGACCGATAAAAATAATTCTCCGGTTAAAAAGGACGAATAATCTTTAAAATATTTTAGCCTTTTTTGATTATATATTACTATTTTCTTTAGTTTCCCTACCTCTTTTTTCGAGGGGCAGATATAATAGATTTCCTAAAAATCAGCAATCAGCAAAGCAGATCCTGACCTTTTACATTACCTCAATAATTTCCTGTTTCCTTTGGTCTGATGTTCTTTTATTCACGATAAACTGGACAATAACTCCGATAATTGCAGAAGCTATACCAATCACTGTTGCGTAGAGGACATATTTTGTCGATTCATCCGTTGTGAGAGGAAAATCTGGAAGGCCACTCACAGAGATGATATACACGCTTGCCGCATAGAGAATGAAGCCAATGGCAACAACAAAGAAGGGAAAAACGATTACTTTTCCCAATCCTTCGCGTTCATTTGTATAAACATCAATAATAATACCCACTGAAGTTACGAGTCCTGCAACGACAAGCCATTCTATCGACCCAAAGATAAATGTCATCAGGTAGAGTAAAAGACCCATACTGTTGTCGGTAGAATAAAATTTTAAGACATTAATAAAACCATTCGTAAATCCTATGATGATAAGAAGAATAGTCGCTGTATAGGTGATAAACGAGAATCGTCCCCGTGAGAGTGATACACGCAGTGCATCGATAACACTATGGACGATCTCATCAAGCCCGAATCCTTTGTAGAGCAGAAACGCCCCAATGACACCCACTACGATGATAGTAGCAACACCGGGATAATCGAGGAGGTATGCAATCGCATACAGGAGCATGGCAAGTCCAAGGGGGATAAAAACCATGCGGGCGACCTTGGGATCATCAAGGAATTTTTTTAAGATATAATAGGTGCCTTCAAGGTTCGGCATCTGGTTGACAATAACCCTGCGGATACTGGATACCGGAATCTGGGACTGGATGATCGGGATCACATACTCATCTTCGGCACCATCGGTCACCAGAATACAATTGGTTACTTTTGTCTCCTTGATCACCTGTTCTAAAGAGGTGGCAATCCTGCGGTCCCCGTCAATCATATGGAGATGATTTCCTGCTACTACCGCTATAGCCGCTTCTTCGCCATTTGCAACCAGTTCATCGTATATTTTGACTGCCGAAAATATTGCATTGATATCGGAATCCTCGGGGTCAGCAAGAGCTAAGGTATTTGCCGCAGCAAGACATGCTGCACGACCGATGGCCGGACTTTCAACTTTCGCCTTCCAACCGATATCATCGTCCCGATCAACACTCAGGACTAATGTACGACCAGTAATCATTACTACTATAAAATTGCGGTAAACCTATTAAATTATTACTGACGGTAAAATAATTAAAAAAAAAGGATCAGATAAGTTTTGAGCGCTGGAGGAGTAAAATATCGTCGGTAGTGAGTTTTTCTCCTGCCCTGAAGTTCTTGAAAAGACTCTCGGCTTCTTTTCGTACCGCCTTTTGTTCTTTTGTGACCTTGACCTTCTTTGTCTTCTTACGCAGGCCGGAAATTACCTTGTCATAATCCCGGAGTTCTTTTTGGCATGCAATGAAAAACTTGTGCTCGGAGTCTGCAGATTCCTGGGCTTCGACAAAAGTCTTGTGCGCAGCATCAGCTGCCTCGCGTGACTTGTCTGCCTTCCGGTAGGAGTCCACCATGAGGTCATGGTGTTTCTGTGCAAGCTCGGCGCTTTCGGTTACCTTTGCATGGAGATCGGATGCCAGTTTCCGAAAATCGCGGGCTCCCGTGATCTTTGCGCGTATTTCCTTATTCTGTTCGAGTTCTGCTTCCTGTTCCCGAACCTGGGCCATCATCTGCTTGATCTTTTCGATCAGTTCCCGCTCTTTATCAGTTGTGAAGACCTCAGTCTGCTGGCGGTACTCCATGAATTCTATCTGTTTCTGGAGTTCCTTCACACCACGGTTTTTCAGCGTGCCGTGCTCCTTTTTGAACGTTTCGATCTCTTCAAACAGGACGTTGGCCTTGTCATTAAACTCATTGCGCTGCGCTTTTAAGTCAAGGACTTCCTGGTTGTACTTGTCCCGGAGATCTTTGTTCTTCTGCGCATCTTCCACAAACTCCCGGGTCTGGTTGTTTAAGGTATTTCGTTCCCGGGCTGCCTTGCTTGCAGCTGAATTGAGTTCATTGCGGCGGTTTTTGTGTTCTTCTGATTCAGCGAGAATCTTTTTTCTTTTTTCCATCAGGTCATTCAACATGCGTTACTACTCCTCATCGATTACCCTGCGTGGGAGGCAGATCTGCTATGCTTGAAGAAAATATCTTCAAAAGAGTGACTGAATGCCCCCTTTGAATTTCTCACATGACAGATCTGCATACAGGATGCAGGACGAAAAACACCAGAAATAGCTATTAGCGCAGAATTCAGATAAGACTCCGGTCCGAAGCCTTTGTTCAACACTCGGTTCATGATGTTCATCTCCCGATACCGGAACGCGCCAGATCACGTGGTTCGTCCCCATCCTCCCAGCGAAGTTCTGGTCGAATGTACTATATTTTAAAGGCGCGGGGAATTATTAAGCGTTTCGCCGGTTCTACGGAGAAAATGATGCGGTAAACAGGATCTGTTGTCTGATCAGGATGTAAAGAAACGGTAATAATGTGTTCAAAAAGGGGTTTGTCTTAAAGGA
>DQIQ01000013.1 GCA_003942085.1 Thermoplasmata archaeon
TAAAGCCAAACCAAAATAAGACCTTTCCGATAGGAACCATACAAACCGTCCAACACATTTTCAATGAACTTCAACTCCCGCCACTCCTAGACCGCCTCAAACACTGCGGTCATCAACTCACCGGACTAGTGGCCGGGCTTGTCTCCTATAAAATGACCGAAAACCTGTCGGTCATCAGATGCCATCAATGGATGACCACCAACCCTTTACTTCTGGAACACCTCCACCTCTCCATCTTCGGAGACGATGCACTCTACCGCTGCCTGGAAAAAATAGGGGAAAACCGACAGATCATCCTCCGACATATCCTGCAGATCCTCAAAAAAGACCATGATGTCGGACTTGACATGGTCTTCATGGACTGGACCAGTTCCCACTTTGAGGCCAAGCCAACAGAGCTCATCAAATACGGGTATAGCCGAGACCATCGCCCAGACCGGCCACAGATCACCATCGGTCTGGCACAGGATCAACACTCACAGCTCCCGGTTGGACTCAGTATACAACCCGGGAACATCAACGATCAACAGCATTTCAAAACCACCTACGAACAGATCAAACCAGGACTCCGAGCAGGGAGCGTCCTGGTTTTCGATGCCGGTGCCACCGGCAACCCCAACCTCGATCTTCTCGTAGCAGACAAGATGAAATATCTCTCCCGCATGAAACTCAACACCAGTGACATCACACAACACCTGGACACGTTCAGCAAAGAGGAATGGACACCGATCATGACTGGAAACCAGGATGAACAGGTGTACGGGAAACAACTAGTGTTCCCCAGCAGAACCAAATACCTGTATTTCTCCCAGAAACTCCACGATGATACCCTGGCGAACCGACGGAAACACCTGCAACAGGAATACGACGAGGCACTCAGCCTCTGGAAGACCATACAAGAGCAGAGACGGCCGCGTCAGAAATACCGCAACAGCAACCACTTCATCCAAACACACCTCTCCTACACCTTCCCCCTCACCGGTCTCACCCGTGAGGAGGCCATAGACTGTGCGTTGCAGCTGTCCATCAACGGAAAAGAAGGATTTTTTACACTCGTTTCAAATAAAGATTTCTCACTTCACGAGGCACTCCAATACTATCGTGAAAAAGACAGTGTGGAGAAACTATTCAACAGCATGAAAAACGAACTACATATCCGTCCGACACGCTGCTGGACACAGGAGGCGATCAACGGATCCATCCTTATCGCGTTCCTTGCTCAGTTGGTCATCAGCATGCTACGGTACAAACATGACGAGTTGCGTCATGTTTCCACGAAATTCATCATCCAAAGCCTCGGTAATTTCGCAGTTACCATCATTATTGAAAAAAACGGGGTGAAAAAACGTGTTTTTTCCAATTTCGATTCGATCAATACCCTGATTTTTTGTGGAAACACACCAGGATCATAGGTTTTTCAGCATTTTTTGCTGCTGAAAACCAGAAAATAATGTGAAGTGCGAAATGTGTTCTAATCAAGAAAAGAACGATCACCTGCGAAAGTCAGGTACCTAACTTACCGTTAGTGTGAATGAGAGTTGCATAATCATCTGTTTTTGCTTCGTTTTGGATATAAATATAAATACATGATATACTTTATCATTCTGTAAGGAGGAAATAAATCATGAAGAAAATTATTCCACTACTGATTGTAGGAATGTTAGTCCTGACTGGACTTGGGGCAGCAGCAATACCTATTGAAAAAAGTACAATATCTCAGCCAGAACTGCTTATAAAAGTTAGGGGTGGGTTTGGACTCCATTTAGTTATTGAAAACATTGGAGATGCACCTGCTACCGATGCTGACTGTGTGATAGTTTGGTGTAATATATCTGATTATAGAAGTTGGGAAGGTCCGTTTCCAAGTTCAGATTCATTTCAGTTAGGTACTATTGCTCCAGGTCAATCTGTAAAAGTTTGCTTTAGACCAGTTGGATTAGTATTTAGGCTTTTTTCAGACCGTAATAACATAGAGGTTGAAGCAGGTTGTGCTGAACATTCATATTCTAGGGTTGATATAAAACACACTATTTTATTATGGAGACTAATAATATTAACATAGCACAATCTCAACCATTACGAACATATCAAAAAAATTGCTCATAGTTGAAAAACAAAGTTAAAACCGTGTTAATGCTTGACCTCAATTGAAGTTTCTGAGGATATGTTTTTAAAGAAGAATGCAAAATAAAAAATCAAATGATTATTTAGAAATCAAATTTCAATATGATGAGGACACAAAACCAATTATTAACCAAAATCCATTTATACCAAGCCCTATACCTGACAGTAAAAATGCATATCGTCTAAATCTATCCTCTTTTGAGATTTTTCTTGTTAATGCATACAATATCATTCCGAATAAACATAATAATACAAAAATCAAGAAGAAAACGAAAATTGTCCAATTAAGTGGTATTTCGCCTTGTAATGTAGTATATATAATATCTGGTATTGGTACGAGGAATCCTCCAGAAAAGCCAATTATTGAAATGAAAAGAATAATCTTACTCTTAAGGGTATGTTTCTTTTCCATTTGTTTTAATTATCTTTTTCGATTTTTTAACATTTTCGGGTTCAAATCCCTTCCCCTGCACTTTTTTTATGCTGACAAAGGTTTAAATAACTCAGGGTGTTTTTATTTAATATGGAGGAATGACGTTGTTTCGAAAAGGATTAGTTATTTTAACTATTCTCTTGTTCGTTGGAACCTGCATCATTCCAACGACTGCACAAAATATTTTGAAACCATGTCCAACATCAAGAGGAGATTGGTTGTATGTCGGTGGTGGTGGACCGGGGAATTACTCAAAGATTCAGGATGCAATAGATAATGCAAGTGACGGGGACACTGTTTTTGTCTATAGTGGGACCTACCCAACGTCTGGCATTTATATAGAAAAAGCGATTCAACTCATAGGAGAGAATAGAAATACAACAAACGTTGAATCATCATCAAATGTTGGGATTTACATAAAACCAAATTCACATAATGTGGCAATAAATAATTTCACGTTTCAAAACTTTGCTGTCGAAACTCATTATAATAATAATATCAGTATCAGTGACAATATATTCTTGACCACTGTTTATTATGGGAATCCTTCAGTTATAGACTCGTCTGGGTCGTACAATACATTCAAAGGAAACACCATCATTCTGAGACATACGACTGAAGAAGAAATTGGTCCAAATGAATGTATGGGATTGAATGAATATCATTCCACCATTGTGAATAACACCTTGGTCGGAGCAACATATACCGGATTATCCCTCGGGGGGAGACCAACTGAAAATGAGCAGTATGGCCTGAACATAATCTCCAGGAACACCTTCTCAAATAATGAAATAGGCCTTTATTTAAGCACCCTTGTAACAACCATAGGAAGGAACAATATCACACAAAACAATTTTATCAATAATAGCGACCATGCGGGATTTACCATAAGTGTCTTAAATCCGTTTGATTTGATTCATGTGTTTTCATCCCTGCATAGGATTCCTTTTTCACAGTGGGATGGCAACTATTGGGATGATTATACGGGTCATCTTGGTCGGAAGATTCCTGGAAAAATACAGTTCTTTTCAACAAGATTTGAAATTCCTGTAAGGAATGTTGATCGTCATCCTGCCCCTGAGCCCATATACCTGAACAAGAAGTCAGGTTCGGCAACATCATTGGACACTATTTCTAATGTAATGGAGAGATATAGTGATAGTACTATGACCTGGGGTGATTGGTGGCCTGATTTTCCAGGGAGATATGAATCATTCTTTGAAGTCAAAGATATTATTGATTTCGGTCAGACTGCCTGGGGGTTGACCACCGCTGATTTTAACATGGACGGTCTGATGGATTTCGCAGTCTCCTGGGCAACAAATCCTTGGACACATTCGACAATCTCCATTTTCTATAATGATGGGGATGGTGGTTATACGCAGGATGATGTGTATACGACCACATTCTATCTGAGATATATCGAGGATTTGAGTTCAGGTGATTATGACAATGATGGTGATATTGATCTTTTGTTTACCTACTCTGAAGCTACGGGTCCTCAGAAAACGAATGGTGTTGTGGATCTTTTATTAAACGATGGATCAAATCATTTTGTTGATTGTGTAATGGTCACTCGGCTTCTTCCAACAGATGGTGGAGAACGACGTATTAACCCTCAGGTGAGTTCAGCGGATTTTGATGACGATGGTGATATTGATTTCCTGGTAGGCGATAACAGTGGCCTGGTTGAGTTCTATCGGAACAACGGGTCCGGTGTCTTTACTGGTACTGGCATCTATGATTTCGGTGAGGAGATGAGCTGGGGTCTTTCTTCCGCTGATTTCGATGGCGATGGAGATATTGATTTTATTGTGACTCAATCAAAAAATATTGATGCTGGTCGTGTTCTTTTAGTGCCTAATGATGGAACAGAGGAGTGTTTCAATCAGTCTAATTATGTTCAAATCGCAGTTCTCCCCCCAAGACTATCATTTTTTGCAGGGCCTGTTGCAGGTTTCGGATGTTTATGTACCATGGATTATGATGATGATGGACGGATGGATTTCCTTTTTTCAGGGGGTGACTCTCTATTTCTCTATATGCAAAATGAAACCGGGGGTTTTGATTATTTTCACGTCTGCCGTCTTCCAGCGGTTAACGTTGGAAATGGTACGTTCTATGCAGATCAATTACGTGTAGGGGCCATAGCCACTGGTGATTTTAACGGAGATGGTCTGGATGATTTGGTTGTCGGTGGTGTTCAAGGAGTGGTACGGTTATTCATCAATCAAAGGATGCTTGTGGATATTATCTTCCCGGACCGAGAGGGCATAATAATTCATAACGAGTATAAAATGGATCTATTGCCGTTTTATTTTGCTTTTAAGCATGGAACTTCCTTCGCATTCGGAAGGATAACCGTTATTGCAAAAGAGCTTGAGCCGCTTCAAAAAGTTGAGTTCTACCGTGGGAACAAACTGATGTACACCGATGACGCGGCGCCCTATGAGTGGAATTGGACTGGTTTTTCTTTTGGTCGCCATATCATTAAAGCAGTGCCCTATGACCTTGATGGAAAACAAGCAGGGTATGATACTGCTGTAGTCTGGAAGTTCTTTTAATCTATCGAATGAATTTATGTGCAAATTTTGATTCTGCACATAAATCCCCCCATTTGTGTGCAAAGCCTTATGAAGGTATCCTTCTTTTTTATTCATCCAGCAATACCATCAAGAGGAATACAATCTCACGATACCCTAATTGCATTCAACTTATTGCTTCCAGCTTCAATGTAATCTATAAAAACACAATTATGAATAAATTGATCATCTCAAGTATTTCAACTTTTAACCAAATCACTCAAAACCATATCGAAGGTGGAGTTGAAATGCAAGGTGGTTGCCGCTCCAATGCCTTTAGGTACAATGATATCTCCAATGGTAATCGAGGAATCTGGCTCGATCTTCTTTGTAATTCGAATAGTTTTGTCAAAAACAATATAACAAACAATGAGGTTGGTGTTCAGGTAATGCCCTGTCAATTGAATACTTTTAAAAGAAATAATTTCATAAATAATACTCTTCATGCATATTTTGAGGATACCCTATTGTCAAGTATTTTACCTGATTTCTGGTGGAGGAACTATTGGGATGATTGGGATGGAACCATCCCGAAACGTATTGAGGGAAAAATGATTATTAATCATTTATCTTTTGATCCTGATTATCCAGTTCCTCCGACAGTTAAACCATGGACGAATTTCGATTGGTTTCCGGCAAGAGAACCCTATAACATCCCAGGGATTGTGTAGATGAAACAGGGTCTGATGAAAGAAGTGTTGGTTGTTGCTGTTATCCTTTTGTTCATCGGTGTCGCAATCGCCCCAAGCATCAACTTCAGTGTCGTCAAAGCATCCGATGACAACGACCTGGTTGAAGTCACCACACAAGCGTGCGGCATCAAAGGATTTGGGAATACCACGGTGAAACTCACCAGAGAACAATATCAGAATCTGGAGCAGTATCTGGTTGAATTCAGGGAACGATTGAATCAGACATCAACCAGGGAGGAAGCGGTTCCTATTTTCAAGGAAGCGGTGGTGGAGTTGGATAAGTATGGGTTGTTGCCGAAGGGGATGAGTGTTGAACGGGTACAGAAGTTGGTTACGACAAATCAAGCTCATCCTGATGTTGAAAAACTGATGAACTCCCCAAAGCTATCTCTTTCTCATTTAGAGTTTAACAATGTCTTTTGTTTGTTGTCCATGCTTTCGGTGGTACCTGGTAGTGACGTAACATTTGGGTTGCTTACTTTACCTAGTGTAATTCTTTTCATGATTTTTACCATGGGTATGTTTCATTTTAATAATCTTGAACTTGCAATGTTGGTGGCTATTCCATTATTACTGTCAGTTATCGTAGGGATTCCTTCGTTGATTTTTAATTTGTTAAGTCCTCTTTTACTTTGGGCGGTGGTAATAATTAACTCTGGTTACCAGGGGTTGTCTTTAGGATTAAAAGGATTGCAACCAATAAATCAAAATTTTCA
Source organism: Thermoplasmata archaeon (assembly GCA_003942085.1). Lineage (GTDB taxonomy): Archaea > Thermoplasmatota > E2 > DHVEG-1 > DHVEG-1 > SM1-50. Next base: position 6,548 of record DQIQ01000013.1, read on the forward strand.
ATTTCTAATTGGTTTTAAAGGGCTTCGGATTTGGCTCCCTATTAGCCAGTATGATAGAATAAGTTTTTACCTTGGTCAAGCTCTTGCGACAGCATCATATGTTCCCTAATAAGAATCGCTATAAAAAACTAGAAAGAGAACGTCTGAAATTGTAGATGTGAGACTTTACCCTCCAGATTCTTTCAGTGTATCCGGATTTTCAATTGATGTTTAGTTACAGTTTTTCTTTTACAATACGATAAATCCTGATGTTTTTACCCCTGTAAAACTCAAGTACGCCATATTCAACCAACCTATTTACAGCCTTGTAAAGTTGTACACGGTTCAGAGGTATTTCTTGTTGTGTGTTTTTCGTTAATTTGAGGTAATTTTTATTCGTTGTTTTCAAAAAATCACACAACACAGTAATGTGGTTCATTGAATCGCATAATCGAACTTCAAAGTGAAAAGATTTAGCGCGTGCTATCATGATTATTTTTCGTTTAAACATTGAAATAACGGGGATATAGCGATGAACGCATCCTTCTTGGTATGAAACCATTCTTTTCATTAACAATCGTTTTAAATGATGTGAAACCTGACGATGAAATAATTAAAAACAAAATAGGGGATGAATTTACAGACTCAATAAAGACTATCCTTAATGATATTGCTGAGCTGATTGAATATACATCAGCATTTATTCCCCCTTTATTCTCTTAACTTACAATAAAGCCATACAAGTAAAGCCCCTATACCCTATGGGATAATTGGTAATATTGGTTAATTGGTATATACGGGGAAAAAAGTTGTAGAAATATGTTTGAATAAAATCCATCAACTATTTTTTTGTGATACCATCTAGTAACCCTTCTAGTGGAGGTTACTGAATTACTTGAATATTTTATATGAATAAAATATTAGTTAGATGAAAAAGGATGTTCCTCCGATTTTCCTTATAGTTATAGATAATAGGTGAAACTGGGAAGGCTATTCGAAACCCCCCGAAATCATTGAACATAATTTCTCCTCTAATCATCCCAGAAGTGATATCAAAATTTTGTTAATATTTTCGTCGATATTTTTAACGATTCTATAGAAGAAATTAGTTCTATATTCTCCCAGAAGCGTAATGACTTTTTCATTGGTGACAGCACATTTTTATAAACAACTTGTATTTCGTGTTTCTGAGGAGACCGGGAGACATTTATGAATGAACCCAAGAAATTAAATAAAATGACAATTTCTATTTTTTTGTCGTTCATTTTGATTATTCTCATATTTGTTCTCACATTTCAAAACGATGACCTCCTCGTATACGGCCATGTATTCGCTGGCGCGGTCACCTTAGCCTTTGCCTTAATTGGCGTCATTATTGGTGCGATGATAACAGGGCGGATAAAGAAAAATACCCTTGGAAATCTTCTGAAAATACATCTTGTGGTAAACGGATATGTCAACTTTCTTATCATAGGTACGTTTCTATATGGCATCTGGGCGCGGGTAGCACACGGTGAACCTTTGTTTTTCCAAAGTGGTGATTCGCTGATGACGATGTTAAAAGGGTGGTTAGGAGTAGTTCTCATACTAGTAGCGATGATTCAAATCCTTCCTTGTATCATAGTAAAAAATAAACAACGGAAGAAACAAATTCATATGGTTTTTGGATATTTATTATTACTTTTATTGATAGCACAGACATTACTTGGAGTGGTCGCGACATTATCTGGTGCCTAAAAACGGCAAAAAATGGGCACATCATTAGATAAACGAGGAGTAAGTAGCATCATATTTTCTTATTTTTTTCAAAAGGTTTACAACTTCCTTGCCAGAAATATCGTAATAGTTTCGATAGACTTGTGCATCATCAAACCTGTAGCAATTCCATCATCGACTAAGATGATTGTTTTATTAAAAAAAGATTGGGAAAAAAATCGTTAATATTTTCGTCGATATTTCTGACGATTTTATAAGAGATTTTTAAACGCTAACCACTTTGTTAACCGCCCAGCCTCCTGTTCGATTTTTGTGAATTCAGTCAATAGTCTTAATGGTTTTGGTTCGATAGATTTTCGTTCCTGACTTTTTCTCGTCGGTTCATATTCAAAGTTGTTTAAAGGTTCTTTATGCAACTGACAGTAAGTGTCTGACATGGAATTTCTTTCCTTCGAATCACATTAAACCGTACTAATCCCGGCACGTCGATAGGGAGAAACCAAAGGCTATTTTTATACTCCTTGGGAGTTATACTGAGAGTATACAAACATATTTATAGAAGATGCGCCTCTTTATTATTAACAAATAAGGGGTATTAAATATGAAGATGAAAATCGCAGCGTATTTTGTAGTTGTACTATTCTTGATCGGTAGTATAACTGCAGTAGGCATAGGAAAGCAGTTGACCGCTAACGAAAAAACTATCGCTGTACAATTTTCAGCGCCAAAAACAACTCTGTCAGCCATCGAATCAAACACGTATATTCAATTAAATATTGGAAACGCTGATCAGGCGTTGTATACCGCAGGGGAGCCAATTCTGCCAATGTATACGACAGTTCTGGAATTCCCTCTGGGGACAATTATAACAAGCGTTGAATGTATTCCTCAAGAAATACAAACAATGACGTTGCCGTATAAGATAATGCCTGCTCCTGAGCCGATTGCGTTGAACTCTGAAAATCCTGTCGCGGTGTACTCAGCAGATCAGGCCACGTATAACTCTGCACAATACTTCCCTGACAACTGGGTTGATTACTCCACTGGTGGTGGGCTCAATAGTAATAATCAGCATACCACTTTTTTATCAATACGGACATTTCCCGCACGATATAGTCCTGCGACAGATACCATTCAATACATGAAGAATGCAGAAGTGAAGGTGAGCTATAAAAACCCAGAGAAGACAATGACTTTTGGGTCAGGATATCAATTAGTCATTATCGCTCCAGCTGCCTTCTCCAGTGAATTAACAAGACTCGTGGATCATAAGATAGCCAAGGGCATCAATACAACACTGATGACCATTGAAGATATCTATAATCAATACACCGGGTATGATTCCCCTGAACAAATTAAATACTTCATTAAATACGCGTTAGATACCTGGAATACACAATATGTCCTTCTTGTCGGTGGTATGAACGGATACCTGTTCCACCAAGGCGGAAAAGATGATGCAAATCAGGGAACAAAGGATTGGTACCTTCCGGTACGGTACACAAACCTCGACGAGGGCGGAACAGAGCATGATCCCGGATATATCAGCGATCTGTACTATGCTGATATTTATGACAGTCATGGTAATTTTTCATCCTGGGATTCAAACAATGATCATATCTATGCAAAATGGAGAGGCGGGGGAAAGGATATCATTGATCTGTATCCTGATCTAGCTGTCGGTCGGTTACCCTGTCGAAACACAAAAGAGGTAAAACTCATGGTTGATAAAATTATCACCTATGAAAGCACTGCTGCTGATCCGTCATGGTTTAATAAAATAGTTCTTGTGGGTGGGGACTCCTTTGACGATCGACCCGGAAGTAATATGCCGGAAGGGGAAGTTTCAACGGAGTTTGTCTACAATGAATCCATGGCAGCATCATTTACTGATGTGCAACTCTTTGCAACAAACAGAAATATCTCTAATGATTTCACACCGACCCCAAAGAATATCGAGCGTGTAGTTTCTGCCGGCTGTGGTTTCTTATATTATGATGGACATGGAAGCCCGGCATCCTGGAATACCCATTGGGTCGACGAGTTCACCTGGGCAAACGGAAAAACACCTGGTGGAACAAACGCGTATGGACTCATTAAATTCAGGAATGGAGATAAACTGCCGGTCTGCGTTGTTGGTGGCTGTCATAACAGTATGCTCAATGTCTCGTTTTTCTGGACATTGGACAAAAGCCATACTCAAACCTGGACCTATGGGGTGCCTCTCCCCCGATCCTGGAGCGAATGGATGATAATGAAAAACAATGGTGGAGCGATTGCTTGTATGGGGAACACCGGTCTTGGTTACGGATTTGTAGGGACTATTGACGGAGAACCTGCTTGTTATCAGGGTCTTGGTGGGTATGTCGAAAGGACATTCTTCAAATCCTACAACGAAAGCAGCTCGAAAACCCTGGGTGATGCCTGGGTTGGCGCAATCACCAAGTATCTGGTGACCTGGCCTGGGATGTTACAACAAGCAGATTGTAAAACCGTTGAAGAATGGATTGTCTTTGGGGACTCGAGCCTCAGGATAGGCGGGTATTCCGCAGTTGAAGGGATCCTGAACTAATCTAAAAAACTGTGCAGTTCCTTGAAAAAACCGTACTGCAAAGCTGTGAGCGGTCAATACCGCACCAGGGAACTGCCGTCTTATTCTTTAAACATAATGAATATATCTTTTTGTATATCTTTTACTGCATGAAATGATTGCTATACGTCCTTGGATATCCTACTAATCAACATTCCTGTTTTTTTTCGTAGTCTCAATATAATGACGAGCAGAAGGATAAGTTGCAATCCCACGAACACGACAGACGATCCAGTGGTGCTCGTGACTGGGAAGATAGCCACATTGACGATGTTAAAGAGGTAGTGTTGTTCATTAGACGAAGGTTACCAGTCTTTTTTTTATATACAGTTTGGTCAATGATTATCTAGCGGAAGGAAGAATTTTTTCTTTGATGTTTTCGGTGATATTTTTGAGCGAGCTATCAAGCGTCATTTTCTTTTTTGAAAATCACCTGAACAATCTACGAGATATACCACTAGAGTCCGTCATATCTTCCTAAGATGAAGGTATCCGTATACATTCCTTTAAACCCGGGAAACTGGCCGTATCTCAACTGGAGGTCGCGATTTTTTATACTGATAAAGGCAGGTCCAGATCCAAACCCATAGTAATGACCGATCAAGAAAACAGTGATTGCTCTGCAGTTGAGTAAGGTCGTGCCATATTCGTTTACTTCTATCTGGGGATTGGCTATCCTTCCAAACAGCGTTCCTCTGACCCATACGGGATCATAGCTTGGTATGTTCTCTGATTGGGTTAGTTTTTTTGTCGCGGAATGCAAAGAGGCGACCTCTACTAGGTTTCGACTTGTGGTTCTACTTTTTAGGGGATGATCAAAAAGAGATGGCAGATTATTTTTAATTGCTCCTGCAGCTATTACAAATCCACTGAGGACTAAAATCCCGACGATTGATATCGGTATAATTTTGTTCATGTATTTCCTCCTCAATCTATGATATTATAACAACCATCTCTTTTTAAAAACATATCATTGCAACGATATTTATCAGACAAACTTTCACACGGTTTATGGGCAAAGAATTTTAATATGGTTACTTTATTGTTACATAGAATTGGGAGGCGTAAAAAATGCTACAAGGAAAGGTAATTATAAATTTTAATTATGATGAAGCCAAAGAAAAATGCAGTTGGGATCTGAGACAGGAAGGTAAAGACACCCTCAATAAAGATGATTTGATTTCCTTATTTGAACATATCATTGGAGAGTTCATGTCAGATTCACAATGACACAGTAGTATCAGGGATCATTAAGCAGGTTTTATAAAATGTTCTTCGCTTTTAATGAACCAGGGTTGATGATGTAATGGTTCCGTGGAGAGTAAAGAATCTGTGAAAGCTCTACTTTTTCAAATACTCCAGGATATTTCTCCATTAATAAATTGACGAATTTTTTTGCATGGACTAGATCTTTTGCGGTAAAAATGATAATCCAGTCATATTGACCATGGATTTTGTAGCTACTTTCAATTTTAATTCCAAGATATGTGTAATCCTCAAGGATTGAATCTAAGTTGATTTCCTCAGCAGCTTTTTTATCTAATCGCTGCATCATTGTTTTAAAGGACATAATATATTTTTCAAGATCTTGTTTTTGCTCATCAATGATAGCAGTGTACCCCCAGATCATGCGACTCTCTTCTAGTTTTTTAATGATTTTCCATACTTTCTGTCTTGAAAAACCATAATGTTTTGCGATCGTGTCTATATTTTCCTTGGCGTTTTTCTGAAGCTCAACAAGAATCTTCATTTCATCTACTTGAATCTGTTCTTTAGAGTTTTTAGCCATAACTCTTTTACTCCCTATGTATCACAGTTTTGTAACAATTCCTTATTTAAGAACATATTCTTGGAACGGATTTTTGTGCGAAACAATGGTAAAAAATAAAAAAAAGAAAAAAGAAGGCGGTGGTCTTCTCTGGATGATCTTGATGTGCACGAGAGATTCTGTGTGGATCATAATCTGATGAAAAACAAAAGAATCGTTCCATTCTGAGACCGTTCGGTTGCGCTATCTAGGACCTCTGCGGTAACCGTGACAACTGTTTTACCAAACCCAAGGATAAGCTTCGAGCTGATCGTGCGTTCTTCACCTACACCAAGAGATATTATTTTTCCGGTGGTGACTTTACCGATCCAGGCACCACCAACCAGGGTGATGCTCCAGTTAATATTTGTTGCTGGGGCGTCACCAATGTTTTTGATGGATGTTTTTACCTTAAATAGTCCGCCAGTGATGGTTTGTATCTCAAGAATCGGTCGTTGGGCAATGGTGATGGAATGTATCGCTGACCAGTTACTTTCAGCACCGAGCGTATCTTTTGCTTTTACTTTTACCGAAAAGTCTCCTGCAGCAGTCCAAGTATGTGATGTGCTTGCCACAACACCGGAGGGATAGGGTCCAAGCCAGCTGCTGTTGGTGTCATCACCCCAGTCAAAGAAGTAGAAGACGTCATCTCCATCATTGTCAGTGGTGTTCGTACTAAAATTATATTCGATATTCATAAATCCGTTCTCAGGTCCATTCGGTGCAGCTGGTGGATTTGGTGGGGTATTTGGGTCCATAAAACAGTACACTTTATGGTCACCTGAACCGATGTAGACCCGTCCTTCAGCAACCGCCGGGGAAGCCCAGACGATATACCCAGAGGTATGGCTCCATATCGGTGCCCCTGTTTCAGCATTAAAACAATAAATCTTATGGTCAAACGATCCAGCGTAGACCTTTCCATCGGCAACAGCAGGGGAAGAATAGAAGAAGTCTGCTGCCTGGAAATCCCAGATCTTGTCACCTGTTGCTGCATCAAGGCAATAAAGTGTATTGTCAAAGGAACCAACGTAGACTTTCCCATTGGCTACCGCAGGGCTAGATTCAATAGAGGCACCAGTTGCATAGTCCCAGAGCTTTGCACCAGTGAGCGCGTTTAGGCAGTATACTTTATTGTCACTGGATCCGATAAAGACGTTATTGTCTGCAGTTGCTGGTGATGAATAGATGTCATTGCTGGTCGTATAATCCCAAATCCACACCCCGTTGCTCGCATTCAGACAGTACACCTTGTCGTCCCAGGAACCGATGTAAACCATCCCGTGATAGACTGCAGGGGACGATATGATATCATCACCGGTTGCATACTCCCAGATCTTCGTCCCACTATTAGCATCGAGACAATACACCTTATGGTCCCGTGAGCCGACATAGACTTTTCCTTCGAAAACAGTTGGAGAAGAAACAACATCTGATCCAGTTGTATAATTCCAGATTTTTCCTCCGCTCATCGCATCCAGACAATAGAGCTTGCCATCGTTTGAGCCGATGTAGACTTTTCCTTCGGCAACCGCAGGGGATGAGGTAATCTCAAGACCTGTCAAATACTCCCAGAGTTTCGAACCTGTGTTCGCATCGAGACAGTAGATCTTTTTATCCCATGAGCCGACGTAAACCTTTCCATCGACAACCGAGGGAGACCCACTCATCTCAAGGCCAGTATTGAATGTCCATAACACTGTATTTGTGTTGGGTGCTGTTGAGGTTGAATATCCTGTGTGACCAGGGTCATGGTGGAACATTACCCACCAATCGGTTGTTAAAGCCAATGACGAGATGGGTTCGTTTGTCCTATTGCTTTTATTGTCCATGTTGTTTCCAAGACCGACCCCATAATTTACTCCGAAGAGTAAAAGCATGATTCCAAAAATCAATAGTTTTTCTATGATGTTTTTTTTCATAATTTTTCCCCCTGTCTACAATTTTATAACGATGTTCCCCTTTAAAAACATATCTTTGGATCATGTTTGTCGTATGATAAATATCAGAAGGGACATATGTCAGGTCCTAACACTTATCCAATGCCGATTGCACCACCGGTGATCAATATGGTATTTCCACTTATTTTCATCTTTAGACCGCACCTCCAGAAAACCTGATACAAAGAAAACCACTCGCATCTTCGCTATTTAGTGATTTTTATCCTTTGATACGCACACGATCTTTACTGCTATTCTAACTGCTCCAGTATTGTTTCGTCATCAATTTCTTCCGTAAGGTAGAGTATCTCGGTAAAAGGATAGACCAATTGTCGTTCAGGTGCTCGAGGCGGATCTTTCTTTGTTAAGTCGTTCATCAAAGCTAACGATGAGGTTTGTTTTATATCAATATGATTGAAAAATAGATGAATGATGGGTAAAAAATAATTAAGATTGAATGTATAATAAGGCAATCAAGATATCGTGATTGGCTCATCCTTCCGTTAGGTATCAAGGCAGAAATTTTCTTTTTGATTTTCCTGTGGTGATCGCCAGTGTCAGGTGTGGTATGCGGGGATTTATTCTATGGTTATTTCTTTTTTCAATAGTATGTCGGTAATACGTATTTTTTTTCCATCAGGTAATAAGTCTAACGGAGGTTGTATCCCCTGTATAAAAAGCTTATAATTCGCACATTGAGCATATTTTAATTCTGATGTGCAATATTTCTCCGCTATCTCTTTAAAGAGTTTTATGGTTTTGTCATCTTCAACAAAGTATTTTACTAAGAGAGGGATATTTTTAACAGCGTCATCTACACAGCGTTCGAGATATTTGCATCTAAATTTTTTTTGTAAGACATTATATACTAAGCAGTCGACATAGTGCTCTGATTCACAAGTCATAAAGCTCATATGATTTCTGATATGTGGAAAACTCGTAATGCATATTCTGGTAAAATCTTCATAATAAGGGCAACTCATGCATTCCATCCTTCTTTTTTTTCCTTATTTTGTATCTTTTCTTGCTTTAATATCCTTTCTTAACCATATAAACGGTCTGAATGAATGTTCAGTTTGGGGTTGCAGCCTCATAGGAAAAGATCTACGAATGAATGGAGTGTTATATGGAAAAAATGGAACAATGGTCATAAACTATGCTGTGGTTATCAGGAAATAAATAGGTAATCACGATCCGTTCTCTTTTCGCATCAGGTTTATCGCAAACTCTTCTGCAGCTTTGAGGTCTTCAGCATTTGGTCTTCCTCTGTTCATTCCCCCGAAGAGCTTAAGGAAACTATTGGTGTTAAACCCTTTACAGCTAAACTCATCGACGATCACATACCCTTTTGATTGCAGTTTTTCCCGAAGCTTTCCGTGGTCTTTGGCGACCTTTTCTTTTCCCATGATGGCACTCGTTGAGAAGATGAATGCTTTCTGGTTTTTTACTTGTGGGAGTGAGTCGACGAGGTCAAAGAGGGATGTGTGGTGCTGTGCACTATATATTCCTGAGCCAAATCCTATTAGGTTGTACTCTTGAAGTGCGTCAGGGTCTATCTGCTGCGGTGTTTTTATCTGCGCATCAAGGACTTTTGCAAAGGCGTTTGCGATTTTCTCGGTGTTATGGTGATGATATGAAAATACGATTACGAGAGATTTCATTGCCATGTTTTTTTCTCCTTTTTTGTTTTCTGTTGTGAAATACCAAAACAGATGGTTGTTAATAAAAACAGTGAAAATACAAAAACGACTAACGATGATAATGACATTCAAACTCTTAGCAGAAAACATAATGCTTATCTAAGTTGCTCATAACTACATCATGATTATTGATCCTGCCTTCAATGATGGATTCTTACTAACAAGACTAACTGCTCTCATATGTGCAATTGTTTTTAAATCGTTTTACAGGTGTTATTGCCTTAATTTCTTATACTTTCAGACACTCTGATGCATATCTCTTGAAGAAATGTAAAAAAAATAGGAGTTGAAAAATATGGAACAAATGTATGACGCATTGCACGCAGCACCAAACGTGTATAAGCTACTTATGGAAAACGACCGCGTACGGGTATTTGACGCCCGGTTTAAACCCGGTGAAAAAGCAGCGATGCATACGCACCCTGATCATATCGTCTATGTGTTCAACGATGGGAAACTAAAGCTGTCGCCATCGAAAGGCAAAACCCAGGAAATGGATCTCAAAGCTGGGCAGACAATCTGGATGGATGCCGCATCGCATGCCGCTGAGAACCTTGGACGGACCGATGCCCATCTCCTGGTCGTCGAATTGAAAGAATAGATCACCCTCAATGTAGGAGCGCTGGATGATTCGTAAACCTTAATAACCAAATCAATCGTATGATTACGTATGAAAAAAGCGCCCAAAGACGTCGATGCGTACATCGCAGCAGCTCCAAACGAGGTGCAAGCCAGCCTGAAAGAGCTTCGGGCAGTGATCAGGAAAGCTGCACCGACTGCAAAGGAGCGCATCAGTTACGGAATGCCTTATTATGATTACAAGGGACGATTGGTTTACTTTCGGTTCGCCAAAGCCCACATCGGACTGTATATCCCCCCGCCGATCATAGAGGAGCACAAAAGCCAACTAAAAACCTATGAGACCGCGGAGGCGACCATCCGATTTCCGCTGGACAAAAAACTCCCGGTAACGCTCATAAGAAAACTGATCATCGCGCGAATGAAAATAAACGACGCAAAACAGAAAAAATAATTTTTTCCTGACAAAGATCTTCCCTTATTTGTTTCGTAGAACTGTGATAAAACCATCCAGTATGTCATGGCTGACCACAAACCCTTTTCGTTGATAGAACTCCAAGGCATCGGTATTGCCGTTTGAGACAAAGACGAAATAATCCGTCACGTCATCGAATTGATGCAGCCAGGTCATGGACCTGTTGAAAAGCACTGATCCGATCCCTTTCTGTCTGTACCCCTCTTTTATATAAAACTGGGATAGACAGCCGACGTTCTTTCCACTGACCGAAGATAGATCGAAAAAGGTGGCAAAATCATTTGAATAGGTTTCTTTGGGAGAAACGTTCGCATAGACATACCCGACTTTTTTAGACCCATCTTTGACGACCACAATGTAATTTTGCAGGGCGCTTTTCACGGAAGGGATCATCCGTGACTCGAAATTCATGGTGTCAAATAGCTCAGGTGTGATTGTTGCCTTTGACTTCTGAAAGACCATAAGCTCATTGCAAAGATCCCTGCAGTATTCAATGTTCTTCTCTGTGACAGTCTCGTAGGTTATAGTCACGGGTTTCACTCCTTTTTCGCGTAGCGGTCCTTCTGATTGAAAAACATGATACAGGAATATCCAGCATGCACGGTCGCGCCATGTTTTTTTCCTTTGGGGATGAAGAACCGGTCTCCTTTCCGGTAGACCTGTGTGGCACCATCCATGGTCAGATGCACTTCTCCTTCGAGCACGATCTCCCACTGGCTGTCATGGGAATGCTCGGGAACCTTAACGGTCTGCTCAAACTCCATGCACACCACTTGCTCATGGTCCCCTTGCAGGAGATACCCGGTTGCTCCTTTGACGGGGATGCAAACCTGTGGAAGGGTGCTTATCTGCTCTGGAAAAATACTTCTCATATGCTTCGTCCTCATAACAAGTGCGAAATGCAACGTTGATATTTTAGCATTATCCCCTATAACGCGATCTAATCATAGCGATTCCTCAAGAGTCAAAAAAAAAAATGATTGAGGCATTCTGTCCCCAACTCAAATACGAAAGAACACTGATAAAAAAATGAATGAACGAAAGAAGGCTATTCTTGTTCTCCTTCGCCTTCGCTGAAGATCTCCATCATCTTTTCTTTCATTTCCATCTTCTTTTTCCAGAACTCTTTTTTGGCTTTCCGCATTTCCATCTTTGCTTCGACAAGCATGTTTGCTATTTCATCAAGCTTTTTTCCTTCAACTGCTTCAAGCCTCTTTTTGATCTTTTCTTTGAGGAGCTCTGCTTTTGCTTCTTTGACAAGATGCCACATCATTGCCTTGTGGTCACCATGTTCCCAGCCTCTTCCATAGGGGTCAGGTCCACAATTTTCCTTTGTTTCTTCCATGATTTTCACCTTGGGACGATTCAATGGTCACGAGATATTAAACAATGATGGAAGATCATATTAAAAATAATTAAAAAACGACTATTCTCTGTTTCGTCCCCATCGTGAATCGTTTTGTCGGAGGAAAACATCAATTATCCACACCAATAGACATTACATATGTAGTCTTATTGTAATTTCATCATTTTGACTTTTCGACAAGATATGTAGTTATATCATCAGATAGAAAGTATAACTTGACAATATTTGTCACTGAAAGTGATTTCTCATGAAGAACCCCAAAATCAAAAAAAAACCAACAAGCGAAGTAAAATCCAGACGGATAATGATCGTGGATGACGAACCAGATCAAAGAATGATGATTAAAATGATTCTAGACAAAGAGGGGTATGAAACGATGCTGGCTGAAAATGGTTCACAATTCCTGGAAAAACTCGACACATTTGACCCGGGCCTTGTCATTCTCGATGTGTTAATGCCGGGGCTAACCACTGAAGAAATCCTTAAACAACTCATAAGTAAAAAAAGTAAACATAAAATAATACTCCTGACGGTGGTGAAGTACTCTGAGGAAGCCTTAAAAGAGATTTGGAAAAAAGACAACATCGTTGCGTATATAACAAAGCCATTTGATCTAGACGATTTAATCAATACCATCAATGAATTAGTCTAGGGGCATTCGAAAATCCGCTGGAAAAGTATGGTTCTCCCTTTGATTATTCAAAGATTTTCTCCATAAGAGCAACATCGAGCCTTCTGCCGAATTTCACACCAACCTCTTTCATCACCCCGATATGGAAAAAACCCATGGACTCATGCAGGGAAACACTAACGGAATTTCCCTCAGTGATCCGTGCGATCACCACATGCAGACCCTGCCTGCCTCCTTCCTCTAAAATCCTTTTCATGAGTTTCTTTCCAATACCTTTCCGTCGGTGTTCTTCTTTGATATACAGGGAGATTTCCGCGGTATTCGTATACGCGCAACGGTCGGACCATTTGCTTAAAGAGCCCCATCCGACGACCTGGCCATCCAGCTCCGCAATCATGATCGGATTCTTTGTCCCATGGTCCTCAAACCAGGTATTTTGTTCTTCAATGGTTTTCGGTTGCGTATCAAACGTAGCAGTCGTCGTCATAATCGCTTCATTGTAAATCTCAGTAATCTTCGGGATATCCTCTCTCTGAGCCTTCCGAATATATATCATATCTCAACAGTCCCCCAAGTGCACGTTTCGTCGAAATCAAGTTCGTAACAATGAAAGAATGCACTCTTACATAAAGATAACCGCTGTCTAACTAAAAAAAAAAAGAAAACGAGGGAAAAATATGATCCTCTCTCAGCTATTATTTTAATATACATATTAATGATTATAAAAATAGACTTTGCACACAAATATGGGGATTTATGTGCAGAAATTAATTTTGCACATATATCATAGAGATATACGAAGATATATATTATAATATATACTATTATTAAAAATAACTAAATAAAAAGGTGGTTAATATTCGGCTCTATACCTTCAATAGGTGTCGTAGTATCGGGAATGCATGCGGGAATCGTTCTAGGAGAGATGTGAAAAAGTTAAACGGTATCGCTGTCGGCATCTTGACATTGAGTTCCGACCAGTTACTTTCAGCACCGAGTGTATCTTTTGCTTTCACGCGTATGGTAAACATCCCTTTCGTAGACCATGTATGGTTCGCATACACAATATCATTAGATGCAGCCGGTCCAAGCCACCCCGTGTTTGTCCCGTCACCCCATTCGAACCAATAGAAAACGTCGTCCCCCTCAGGATCAGATGCATTGGCAGAGTAGGTGTATTTTTCGTTGATGTGTCCTTGCGCTGGACCTGAGATGATAGGTTTGTAGGGAGGGGTGTTTTGCTCCTGTATCAGCGCCCAGGTCGAATCATGGACGACGACACCGTCGTGATCAGTCACCGTCAACACGACTGTATTGTTTCCGATCGCTACATAAGCATGTGTTGGGTTTTGCTCATTAGACGACCCACCATCGCCAAAATCCCAGGAAAATGCGTACGGCGGCGTCCCATCTGTCGCTGACCCTGTGAATTGGAGAGGCTGGTTCACCAGCCCCTGGTAGGGACCGTGTGCATCGACTGAAAAGCCTAGGATGCTGAAATCCGATGATGACAGGGCAGATGCACTCGAAGACGACGTGGAAACGATGACCTTCATGCGACATAGATCAGATCCGCTCCCATCGACCAACCATTGATAGCACCCGTTGTTCGGCAGCTCGTCAGCAATCGTCGTCCAAGGACCTGACGTCCCATGGACTGACAACTGGATCTTGGCCGTAGCAGCACCCTCTGATGGCGGTACAGCCGCGAGCCATTTTACAGTTCGGATGGATCCAACCCGGTATGTCTCTCCTCCATGCGGTATGGTCACCTGGGCGGTAAGATCCATCGGCTCGACCCACGGGGAGTACACCCGCAGCTGGTTGGAACTCTGCGTTGCCTGAACAACGATATCCTCCCGTCCATCATGGTCGATATCGCCATCAACAAGCAAGTCTGAATAATCTCCGGGAGACGGCATCGTCCATGAACCGCTCAGCATCCAATTGCCGGTCCCATCACCAACATAGATGTAACCTTGCGGGCCGATGTAGCAGACAATATCGAGGAATCCGTCACCGTTGATGTCCCCGAACTGGGCGTGATACGTCCCGGATGTCGGCAGACCTGTTGAGATAGACACCCAACCGTTCGTATCCACATCATACGTATAGCAGCGAATACCAGATGACTCTAGACCGAACACGATGTCATCGCAACCGTCGCAATTCGCATCCCCGCAATCCATCCCTTTGTACTGTCCCGTGGGAAGATTATTCTGGCTAAGATTGAACCCGAACGATCCATTCCCAAGGAATACATACTGACTATCTGTTGAAGTAAAAATATCTGGAAATCCATCGGCGTTTGCATCCCCGGTCTCAAGGTTATTATCTGAGAACAAGTACGTGCCATCGACACTCCAAGCATGACTCCAGTTCCCATCTCCATGGTTCTTATACACATGCACGCCCTGGCCCATACCGAACGATTGAGACACGATGTCCAGCAGTCCGTTGCAGTCAAAATCAGCAAAATCAGTGGCAAACATACCCCACCATTCATCATCGGTCGCAAGACCAGTGGCATAGGGAATCCAATTATACCCGGTCCCATCGCCTAACGCGGCACCGATCAAGGTATCCCCCCACCCTGGCACCCCGCTGTAATCATGATGAATGCCCCAGGCGACATCAAGGATCCCGTCATTGTTAATGTCACCAGCAGCAATGCCTCCATACCCAAACTCCCCGTTTTGATGCACGGTCCAGGAGCCCTGGCCATCACCGAACCATACCATGATCCCATGTTCTTGACAATTGACGTAGGGAGAGCCATGATCACCGACCGAGATGATGTCCACGTTTCCGTCGTTATTCAGGTCAGCCATCTCCATTTCGGTTTTTCCTATTTCTTTTGACGGGGTTTCAAGCCCTGTCGATTTGGAAATCAGTACAATATCGCGAGGAATCGTGGCAGCAGATGCGGTCTTTTGGAGTATTTCTCCCTTTGTGGAATTATCAGGGGTAGTAAACATCGATGAAAATGCTAAGGAATGGAGTAAAATCAAGCAAACCGCAAGGACAAAAACGTTCATTCTTTTGTTCTTTTTCATTGAGTAAACCCCCTATACGGAAGTAATAAAGTCCGACCGATATATAAACATTTCATCATCATTTCATCATGGTTTTTGGTTATTGGGTGGTTCATCTACGGCAGAGAGATTTATGTGGATGTGCAGTTGAATGTCCAACCGGAGAAAAACTACGGTATCGTTGTTCTATGATGCAGGAAAACGTGTACCGATTTTTTGTTCGGGTGTTCCAAAAAGATATGCTCTTGACCATCTTTTTATATGAGAACCGAATTGTCTGTTCAGTGAGAAAATGAAGGTTGTCATGGTATATTGGTCACGATTCGGGAACAACAAAAAACTGGTTGATTCCTTAGCGTTACTGTTGAATGATAAAGGATCGGAAACACAGATTTTCACAACCGATGAAGTAGACCCCACCGCGATGCCTACAGCGGACGTGTATATATTCTCCGCCGCATCTGAGTCATTCAACCTCCAGCAGAATATGAGGACATTCCTTAAGGAACTGTCAGGGATGGACGGGAAAAAATATGGGATTATGAACACCCATTGGAGTCCTAAAAACCGTCTTGAGAAGATGGAAAAACTTCTGTCCCAACACAATATGAAAAAGATTGCAGAAGCAGACTTCAGGGTAGAAAAAGACGGACATGGTGAGTTTAGGCTCCTGGACAAATGGGAAGTAAAGCTTGGTAAGTTTGCGGAAAAACTGTAATACTCGTTTTTTTCCATATTGTTATTTCTCTGGCGAATTTATAGTGAGAAATAAAAAATTATATACATATGAATCCTGCTTACAATCTTGGCCATGACCGAAAAAGAAAATCCTGACGAAGCAGAAAAGAAAACCAAAAAAGGAGCCTGGCGCTCTCGATACGATCCCTACGGGCGGGGAAAGGAAACACTCCCTTTTTTTGTAAAAGTAAAGCCCCGGTCCGTGATGGGTGACTACATCGCTTTGCATGGTCTGGTTCCCGAGAACGAATTGCCTGTCCATCTGCGACACAAGATACCGGAAAACGAAATCTGGATACGAAAGGACGTCTATGAGAACCCCAAAAGACGGGAGCGGATTCTCCAGGGCCATGAGAAATTTGAAATAGGGCTCATGGAGACAAGGGGACTATCCTACAAACAGGCGCATCGCAGGGCAGAGCTGCATGAAAAGCTGTTTACGATAATAGAGGAGATACGGCAGGAAGAGCGGAACCTGGGGGTCATTCCTTATGATTCTGTAAACGTGATCGAAGAGCCACAGAAGTCCCCCTCAGCAAAAAAGAAAACAACAAAAAAACAGAGGAAGTAATCGAGAAAAAAAACTATGTTTATTTTATTCGCTAACCGTCCCCGATGTTTTCTCTGTGTGTTCTGAATGTAAAACCATGTCTTTGCGGTACACCCTCCATTCAAACGTGTAATACAGGACGTTCAGGATAGCGACCGTTGCGATAAGGAGTACATATTTGTCCATGTGTAGGGAGAAGTCATATCCATTCCATTGTGTCGTCATCACCAGTCCGCCGCCCAACAGACCAAACATCCAGATCATAGTTGCGACGGTAAATCCGATATTGAGAAGAAATCGTTTCAGGTCTCCTCTCTGATAGCGTGCGCTCAGTTGTGCAAGAATGACGATGACCGTTGATGTTGGAATTATCCAGTAGATGCGCATGATGAACCGGTCTTTCGGAAGCTCCGGGTATGACTGCAGAATAAGAAGAAGAGCGCAGAGCGGGATGATGAGATACAAGAGTAACGCAAGAAGGGTTTTTGGTGAGATGCTTGGTTTCTTAGCTGACATACTGGACTCCGACCCCCTGAACTTTAAACACGAAACCTCCTGCTTCAAATCCCACGAGAACGGATGCCGTGAATTCAAAGCAGCCCTTGATCACGAGTAATGGGACGATGACATGACAGGTGATGTTTTTTAAGGTGTCTGAATAATTTGAAATGGTAAGGGAAAACGAAAACCCGTTCTTAGTGGTAAAGTTGATCTGTGGTAAAGAAAACAAGGAAAGAATATCGGAAAATGTGGCACTTGATGTGTTCGATGCGACGTCTAAAATGGTAGAGATGCCGTGTACCCCAGCCTGAATCGTGGAATTATCGGAGAGGTTCAGAGGAGGCTGGGACCAGGGGATATCGATAGCTTCGTTCGCGGTAAACTCGATCAGACCAAACATGTAGAGTGCATCGATGTCCAGCAGTAAGTGCAGTGTCGTATTTTTGTATATGAGGCTGAACCAATCAAGGACTGATATCTTGTCAAGATCAAGAGGGATAAGCAGATCAAAGGTGGTGTTGCTACCCCGTAAGACCACGAGATCTTTTTTTTCAAAAGAGAAAAGAGGCGTGCGGTCGTCTTTAACCAATCGCGCGGAGATGTCGATATCTCGAATATCGTAGACGCCTTGGTTTTTTACCGAAAAATTGGTGCGAAACAGGATTTCTTTTTGCAGCGGGTCAACGGACCAATGGATGTCTTCTTCTTTGGGAAGATCAACAGAGATGCCTTTCGTGGCAATGGTAAAAAGGTTCCCGATGGTAAGTGTGGCGACAAGACCAGCCATGATGAGGGCAACGACTCTAAAATAGGTGAGTTGTTGCCGATTCATTACTCCTCTGCCTCTCCCGTAGTTTGTGCGTCTACATTTGAGAATTCTTTCAGGATATGTTCTCTGGCTTTATTATTCCTCCCAGATGTTGAAGGTCCTCTCCTTTCCTTTTGTAACAAAAATAGATTGGATAATGTCCCGATGAATAAACAGGATGCACAGCAAATTTTTTTGCTGGCGAAAAAAGCAGAATCATTGTAGTTCGTCGTATACAACAAGTACGTCAGCCTCCCTTTCAATTCTATAATATTATTTATCATTCCCTGTATTAAGACGTATCGAGTAATGTTTACAAAACGATAAAATGACGACGATAAAAATATTCGTTCATATTTTTTTTAAAATCTTACCATCAAGTATGAGTCGATTTCACGGCGGAGCTTTACATTAAAAATCCTTAAATAGAATTCACTGTTTCCTCACCGCGGGGAGACTATGAGTGGATTATTTGGCGTCGTGAGCAATAACAACTGCATCTCTAGCCTGTATTATGGGACCGATTACCATACCCATCTAGGGACAGAATACGGTGGGATTGCATTCATCGAAAAAAATGGGATGCCGGTAAAGAAGATCCATGACATAAAAAATTCTCAATTTAAATCGAAGTTCTATGAGGGTTCTGATAAGATCAAGAGTCATCTGGGGATAGGGGTTATTTCTGATAAAGACCCTCAGCCATTGACGTTTGAAAGTAAGTTCGGTGCGTTTGCGATATGCTGTGCCGGTCTTGTCGCAAACAAAGAAGCCCTGACTCGTGAGCTCATCGAAAAAGGGGTCTCCTTCAGTGAAATAGATCGGGGCGACATCAACACGACAGAGCTTGTCGCTCATTTGATCAATCAAGGGAACAGCATATCTTATGGGATCGAACGGATGTACAACAAGATCATTGGATCGATTTCTTTGCTGGTGTTGACCAAGAAAGGGATCTATTGTGCCCGGGATCGTAATGGAGTCACGCCCTTGGCGATCGGGCAGAAAGAAGGAGAAGTCGCAGTCGCCAGTGAAACCTGTGCGTTTCCCAATCTGGGATTTTCTGTTAAAAAATATATAGCGCCGGGGGAAATCGTCTTCATCAGCAAGAAAGGAATCGAGGAAAAGAAGAAAGGTCGCCATCTCAGTAAGATTTGTGCATTCTTATGGGTCTACACTGGTTTTCCCGCGTCATCATACGAGGGTATTAACGTTGAAAAAGTTCGGGAAAGCTGTGGGAAGTTTTTGGCAAAGCGTGATTCGGTGAAAGCGGATCTGGTTTCAGGGGTTCCTGATTCGGGGGTCGCCCATGCGATCGGGTATGCGATCGAATCAGGGATACCATACCGGAGGGTGTTAATCAAATACACTCCAGGGTATGGCCGGAGCTATACGCCACTCTCCCAGGAGCTGAGAGACCGCATCGCATTGATGAAGTTGATCGCAAACGATGCCATAGCACACGGAAATAAGATCGTACTGTGCGAGGACTCCATTGTGCGGGGGACGCAACTGAAGAACTATACGGTTGCAAAGCTGATGCAGGCTGGTGCAAAAGAAGTCCATGTTCGGCCAGCATGTCCTCCTTTGATGTTCCCGTGTGTGTATAATCTATCGACCCGAAGCATCCAAGAGCTGGTCGCCCGAAGAGCCATCCGAGCACTTGAAGGAAAAGATATCGAGGATGTGTCAGCATATGTGGATCCCAGTTCTGAGAAGTATAAGAAGATGGTGGAATGGATAGCAAAAGACCTCGGGGTCACCTCTTTGCAATATCAGCTGATCGATGATATGGTAAAAGCAATCGGGCTGCCGAAGGAGCGACTGTGCCTGTATTGCTGGATCGGACGAGGGGTGCAGAAAAGCCTGCAATCGTATCAAGAAGACATTAACCAAGACCTGCTCGCCTGTAAGTAATGATCCCAGCTGCTTTTCATCGTTATTTTTAAGGCAACGACCAACCGACATCCGCCCTGGAAGAAACTTTAATAATAAACCATGTCGTTTCAGGAATGAGGAAAAAAACACTTCTTTGAGATATCCTGAAAGGAGCTTTGATGGGAAACGAATCAAAATATTTTCGAATATTCTTTCCTTTGATGGTACTACTAATCATTGTGATATCACTGGCGCCAGCACTTCAAGCAGTGGAGTATTACGCGGACCTCACCATCACGGTGGATTCTTCTGGTTTTGTCAGCATTGACGGACTCACCAATTACCCGAACCTAACCATAAAAAACACTGAGCAGTACACCTCCAAACAACAAAGCATCTGGGCGTTAAACATTTCTAAGAACGGAACGTTTACGGGGTTCGTATACAGCCTCATGTTACCCGCGGGCTCCTCGATCAATTATATTAAAACATCAGGGGCCATCCGCATCGAAGAAAACCTTGGACGCCTAATCGTCAGAGGATTTGGGGAAAACGAATCGCTGTCCATTCTCATCCAATATCAGACTATAAAAGGGGAAAATTCCCTGCTGGCGGACAACATCGTCTATCTCTTCTTATTGCCTGCCATCATCATCGTAAGTATCCTCCTCCTGTATCTCTTCCTTAGGGAGAAAAAAATCAAAGGAATTCCGGTAAAAGAGGATGCAACAAAACCACTTGATGATATCAAAGGTCTGAATCACCGACAAAAGCAAATCATGAAGGTCCTCCACGAGAGAAACACTCCCCTCACACAGACCGACATCCAGAAGGAATTGCAGATACCCAAGGCATCTATCTCCAGGAACATCCGGGGGCTGGAGCGAAAAGGCCTCATCGAGAAAGAATCTATTGGGATGTCTAATCTTATCCGCTTGAAAAAATCATGATTGTTTTCGTTTCTGTCTCGGGTTGTTCCGCTTTGTTCCGGTGAGATTAGATAAGCTGTTTCATCCCATACTGGTCTAAGGCCATGATGAAATGGCACACAAAAGGTGTTATGATTATGAAGAAATTAATGAATCTATTGTTGGTGCTGATGCTGATGACGTCTGTCGTCTCCTTTGCATTAGCAGTGAAGGCTGATGACCATAACCAGGGAAACTCTGATGATGAGCAGGGAACATATGATCAGAACAACGAGACAGGATCACAGAATGAAACTCATTACCAGGACAACGAATCAGAAGCAGCACACAATGGTTCCTTCGATAATGAAACAGAACATGAAATCGAAATCATGAACAACTCCTTAGGAGCAAATATCCGGTTACTCCAGCTGGAAAAAGCACTTATCACTAACATTCTGAAAGGAGCAATGGCTGTGCAGGTTCTCAAAGGACTTGATGTGAATACCACCAAACTAGAGTCAATCCTTAGAAATCTCAGCGATGTCCTTGATGCAGTCAGGGCAGCAGACCCCGCTGCAAATGACTCGGTCCTGATCTTCGTTCAGCTAAAGAATGAAACAAGAAATCTCACCAAACAGTTCCGAGATACCATACAGTCTTTACTTGACAAGGAGACGATCAAGATGATAAAAGAACAGCTCAGAAATATGTCCAGCACTGAGCTGCAGAATTGCAGTCAAAAGCTCAGACATCAGATAAGGCAGTTCAACAGAAACCAACTCTACCGATTATATGGGATCATCGGAGAGACAAACACCTCCCTCCTCAACGAATACCTCAACGGCACCATCTCCTTAAATCAGACAAAAATCCAGCTCCACAAGATTGTTAATCAGATGACCAAGGAAAAACAGCATATGATTTTCTCTGAAGTCAAAGAAGAGAACATCAAGAAAAAGGTCCATGCACATGAATCCATGGATGACATGGAGCACCATGGGGGCGGAAATGGTCATGGGAAACACTCATAGGAGAATCCTCGCCGGATGTGATATGATATGAATAAAAAAATTATCTCCCTTGTTTTCCTGCTGATCCTTTTGGTGACAGTGACCGTCTCCTATGCCTACTTCAATCAGTCAACAAACGGAGACAATACTGCCTCAAATTCTGGTGGCGATATAAATCCAGACACCGTGAAAAGCGCTATTGATTCGACGCTTCTTGATGAAAACCAGGAGATAGTAATCGGGGAAATGATATAATCCTGTCGAGTACCATCCTTCTCTATCTTTTTTTTTTGAATTATTCGGTGGAAAGTAGGACTGCGACTGCTACGACTTATTTTCATCAACAGAGAGCAGTCTGTCCATCTAGGTGTCCAGGGGTTTTACCCCCATGACTTTTATACTGACAAAAGACCCTCCTAATTTCTTGAACTCTTCTTGCGTAATACCGGTCTCATCCATCAGAGCCTGTGTCCTTGGCTTGGTAATCACGACATCAAGCTGATAGGATGACTCATTGGTCACGGTGATATCGATAAAGCCTGCATCCTTGAGTAATTGGAGATAGTGGTCTTTGAGGATGGCTCCTGAGATGCATCCAACGTAAGCCTCGATTGAATTTTTTATTTTTTCAGGAAGATCTTTAAGCAGGACGATATCGGACACCGCAAGCCTGCCACCTGGTTTGAGGACCCTAAACGCTTCCTGGAACACCTTTTTTTTATCAGGAGAAAGGTTGATCACACAGTTTGAGATGACCACATCGACGGTGTTATCTTCAACCGGGAGGCTTTCGATTTCCCCGCGTCTGAACTCAACGTTGGTATACCCGCTTTTTTTTGCGTTTTCTTTGGCTTTCTTCAGCATCTCTGGTGTCATGTCGACGCCTATTACCTTTCCGCTGCTCCCGACCTTGTTTGCCGCAAGAAAACAATCAAAACCAGCCCCGGAGCCAAGGTCAAGGACGACTTCGCCTTTTTGTAGCGAAGCAAGCGCTGTCGGGTTTCCGCAGCCAAGTCCAAGGTTCGCTCCATCTGGAACCGATTGTAATTGTTCATCGGTATATCCTATTGTTTTACTAATCTGCTCCGGTGTGTTTGCTGACCCGCAGCACACATCGATCGATCCGCAGCAGGATGACTCTTGTTTGGCGATTTTTGCGTATCCTTCCCGTACTTTCTTTTTTATTATTTTCTCTTCCATAACTCTCATCTCTTTTTTTTTTTAAAGCATATCTTTCATTAGTGGACCAAGCATTTCTTTGACCATGGGCTCGATATCGTTTACCTTGATCAATGATAAACAGCATACTTTTCCGTCCTTTTCCATGGCGATGACTGCGAGTTTATCACCTGCTTTGATGTTGGCTTTCTTTCGGAGTTCCTTTGGGAGCACCATCTGTCCTCGCTCGTCTACGCTTACGACGGAGTCCACCCTGCAGCACCTCGGTGGTTGATCCTTCAGAGGGTCGCAGGATCCTGTTTTATTTTGTTTCGGCATTTTTCTTACCTTACAACCTACAATATAATTCAGAATATTTAAACTTTTCTGATAAATCAGAATATGCTGAAAATTGATTGCTTGTGACGACATACCTATTCCAACTATAATACTAAGTTATTTTAAACAGAGACAATGTACCTTCCCTTCAGATGAAAAAAGAGATCAATCTGAAATTTTCCAATGTCTATGAAGATTCAAAACGAGCAGAAGCCTACTCAAAACTCAAGTTTGACAAAACCTACTATTTAGCATACAGGGATCTGCCAAAAATAATCTCCGAACATACGTGCGGAAAAAACGCTCTCGATTTCGGTTGTGGGACCGGCCGATCGACGCGATTTCTCCAGAAACTCGGATTTACAACCGTTGGAATCGACATATCACAGGAGATGATCACCATCGCAAGACAACTTGACCCGGCAGGAAATTACCAGCATATTGATGATGGAAACTTCAGCCGATTACCACCTGAATCCTTTGACCTGATCCTCTCTGCATTCACGTTCGATAACATCCCTACTATGGACAAAAAAATCGCACTCTTCACCGGTTTATCAACGCTTCTAAAGCAAAACGGAACCATCATCAACCTTGTCTCCTCACCAGAGATATATACCCATGAATGGGCATCCTTCACCACAAAGGATTTCCCAAAGAATGCAGCAGCAAAAAGCGGCGATATCGTTCGCATCATAACGACCGATATTATCGATAACCGACCCTGTGATGATATTCTCTGGTCTGAGGAAGATTATAAAAAAGTCTATACCTGCTCTAACTTACACCTCATGAATACCTATAAACCATTGGCAACAGAACACGAACCCTATCGTTGGATCAATGAGACAAGGATTGCGCCCTGGACCATTTATGCCTTGAAAAAGAAAACCTAGTTTTTTCTGCTCTACAAGAAATCTCCCTGTTCACAGTCCATAACCGGTTTCTAACAGCTCTGTCAGCCGTGAGATGAACCGCGCCAAGGGACCACCGTCAACAATGCTGTGATCAGCGGTGATGGTGACGTGCAGATAGTCACGGATTTGGATTTTATCGTCAACCACCCCTGGTTTTCTCATGATCCCACCGACCGCAACTAGCGTTGCGATCGGGCCACCCATCCCAATAACCCAGCCGGGGAACCGGCCTTTCATCCCGATTGCAGTGACCCCGACTGTTCCAAGATGCTTCTTTTTTAACAACCCCTGCCGTCTTAACAGCCGGACTCCTATTTTCTTTAACCAAAACGGCGCATGGATCACCCATTTCTCCAAGCGAGTGAGATCCTCGCCCAGGACCTCTGTTGTCGCATCAATCGTCTGCTGCTGAACCATACGGATTTCCTTGGTGATCTCTGTAACGGTTTTTTCATTTGCTTTACGAACGATATAAGCAAGCGGTCGTTGCTCTCCATCAACGACCCGCTCCACCGGGATTGGGATGTCGACATCATCGAAGAACACGATTTTTTTGCGGCCTAATCGATAGGCGTTCAGCTGTTTATGCTCATGGGCTGCTTGACCGACACATTTAATGATCCAACCCGTGAACGAAATGTCCTGTTTTCCTTTTAAAGCTAGGATTGTCTCACGAGCCTTGGTCACATCGATCTCCAGCAACGCATGCACATTCAACCGTCGTTTCCCCTCCTGGGATATGACCGTGATATCCTGACGAGCTTTCGAAAACGGTTGGATTTCGTAATTCCCTATTTTATCCATAGCACCACACCATCGATATTTATCAGATTCAAATACTTTTTCGCAGGAACCATTATTATCTTCATTTCCCCTACCCATTTTACGCTTTATGAAAAAACAACCACTGCTCATCATTGAACACTGCGAACCAGCACTTTCAGATTGGCTACTCCTTGAATACAAACACGTTGTGAAAATCTGGAAGGGAAACATTGTCTTCACAAGGGTTGCTGACAAAAAAACCGCACAAGTCCTTCAGAAACTTGGTCGAATCCAAAAAAAGAAGGCAAAAGACATATTTTCAACAAAAAAATGTATCGTGCTTGATCCTCAGGCAAAAAAACCTCTTACCCCAAAGGATTGTTCCAACGCGGATGCAATCATCATCGGAGGACTACTCGGCTACGAAAAACCGCAGGGTAGGACAAAAAAACTCATCAGTAACACATCAGGTTTTGAAACACGACACCTTGGGAGCCTCCAGCTATCCATCGATGGTGCGGCGTTTGTCACCAAAGCAATCTGCCTTGGTCTGAACCTCAAAGACATCGAAATCGCCTCAGAAATAGAAATCATTCATGACTCAGTCCATTCGACCATTCTGCCGTTTGGATATCCCATCATTGCAAATAGACCAGTCATTACACCTGGGCTTATTAAGTACCTAAATCGATTATGAACCACGTTGTCATTATTTTTTTTCACGGTCAATTCTTATTAATTACTACAATGTTTAAATAATACTGCAACTATTATCTATTACAACTCAAGGGTGAGGTAGATTATGAAAAACGAACATAAAATATTCTCAATAGGCTTGGTACTTGCAATGGTCATAGGTGCTGTTGCATTATCAGGATGTACGCAAGAAAAAACAAATAAAATCATCGTGGGAACCTCGTCGGATTTTGCCCCTTTTGAATATAAAGCCGCCAATCAAACCATTATAGGTTTTGATATTGATTTGATTAAAAAGGTCCTTACTGACCAAGGATACATCGTTGAAGTGCAAGATATCGGATTTGATTCCTTGATACCTGCATTGCAAACAGGGAAAATCGATGTCATTGCCGCGGCAATGTCGATTACTGATGCACGTAAATTAGAGGTTGACTTTAGCGCTCCGTATTATGATGCAAATCAGGCAGTGCTTGTGAAAGTAGGTGCAAATGTAACAGTAAAGACAATCGAAGATCTGAAAAATTATTCGGTTGGTGCTCAAACCGGAACGACAGGATGGTCGTGGGTGAACGATACGCTCGTTGCCACCGGGAAATTGAGCAATGATAAATTTAGGAGCTACGATCTGTACACCGACGCAGTCGCTGATTTGATCATAGGACCTTCACGGGTTGGTGCTATCGTCATCGATTCACCAGTTGCAAAGGCATTTGAAAAGAATGGTGAGGTGAAAATTGTGCTGAACATCACAACCAATGAATCCTATGGGTTTGCGGTGAAAAAAGGAAACACAGAGTTAGCAACCAAGATTAGCACAGGATTAACCGCGGTTATGGGATCGACCTATTGGGAGGAACTTATTGAGAAATACTTTACCACAACATAACGTGAATAAGGAGTGATCAGTTGGCGCTTGAAACGCTGATAGAATCACTCCCCTCACTCCTTGATGGGCTTATAGTAACCCTTCTTCTCACCGCAGTCGGTATCTTACTTGGGACGACTCTCGGGGTTGTGCTTGCAGCCGGTCGCTCCTACGCATCACGACCGATTGCCTATTTAATTTTAATTTATGAGAAAGTCCTTCGAGGTATTCCCCTCCTTGTCTTGTTTTTCCTTATCTATTTTGGTTTTCCTCAGATTGGAATCAACCTTGATGCGTTTACTGCTGCCGTTCTCGGTCTGGGGCTTCGGAGTTCAGCGTATCAAGCGCAGATATATCGCGGGGCGATCAACTCCATCCCTGAAGGTCAAATCCATGCCGCCTTCTCCCTTGGAATGAGTAAGCTCAAAGCGATTCGCCATGTGATAATACCTCAGATGCTCCGGCTTTCCATCCCTGGATGGTCCAACGAATTTACGATCCTTCTGAAGGATACTTCTCTTGCGTTTGGAATCGGTGTTATTGAGCTGATGCGGCAAGGTCGATATATTCAAGTCAGGGACTCAAGCCTTGTTCTTATCGTGTTTTTACTTATCGCTCTCATTTATTTCATTCTTGTTTTTTCTGCAAATAGAATCATGCGTGTTGTTGAGAAAAAATATCAGATGGCGGGATATCAGGCGGAGGCCCATCGATGAAACAAAGGAGGAACCATCAATGGCGATGTTAGAGGTAAAGGATATTTACAAATCATATGGGAAAGTTCCGATTCTCAAAGGCGTCTCATTTACCATGGAAAAAGAAGAAACAAAGGTCATCATCGGACCCAGTGGAACAGGGAAAAGCACGCTGTTGCGCTGCATCAACCAACTCAGCCCTCCTGATAAAGGCCAGGTGTGGCTCGATGGGGAAGAGATTACCAACCCGAAGACAAACATCAATAAAATGCGGGAAAAAATAGGATTTGTGTTTCAGGACTTCAATCTGTTTAATCATCTGACCGCGCTACGCAACGTCAGCATCGGGCTGGAAAAAGTAAAAAAAATAGAAAAGGACGCCGCACAAAAACGAGCGCTGCAAGAGCTCACCAGGGTAGGTTTGGAAGCCCAAGTCGGCCAATACCCTGCACAGCTTTCAGGCGGGCAGAAACAACGAGTCGGGATCGCGCGGGCATTAGCAATGGACCCTGATGTCATCTTATTTGATGAGCCCACCTCTGCATTAGACCCGGAGTTGATCGGTGACGTCCTTGATGTGATGAAATCGCTCTGCGGAAAAGTTGCGATGCTGGTCGTGACTCATGAGATGGGGTTTGCCCGAAACGTTGCTGATGAGATCATCTTCATGGAAGGTGGCATTATCGTTGAACAGGGTTCGCCAAAAGAGATGTTTACGAATGCTAAAATGGCGCGAACAAAAGAGTTCCTAGGACGAATCGGTGCACTTTATGGCGAAGATGAGACCGGAGGGTAAATGGCAGCTGATTTTGCCCAGTTCTTTTTAAATTCATTGCCAGATCTCTTCAATGGTTTAGGATATACGCTTCTCCTTACCTTTATCTCAATAACCGCTGGTTTTTTCTTAGGGATCTCCCTTGCGCTTGGCCGGGTCTACGGGAACAAGATCGTCAACGGCTTCTGTGTCGGATACATCGAACTGATCCGTGGCACCCCGCTCCTTGTTCAACTGTTCATTATTTATTTTGGTCTTCCTTCGATCGGTATCATCTTTACACCGATTCAAGCAGCATTGCTTGGGCTGTCTCTCAACAGTGCGGCGTATCAAGCTGAATATCTCAGAGGCGCCATACAATCTGTTGAATCCGGCCAGATGAGCGCAGCTCGCTCTTTAGGGATGAATAAGCTTCAATCGATCGGTCATGTCATCCTCCCTCAAGCCTTGCGTATCTCCATTCCTGCCTGGTCAAACGAATTCATCTATCTTTTACAATATTCATCGATAGCCTATATCATCCAGGTCGCGGAGTTGACCGCGGAAGGGAAATTCATCGCAGCGCACACCTTCCGATATCT
This sequence comes from Thermoplasmata archaeon, assembly GCA_003942085.1. Classification (GTDB taxonomy): domain Archaea; phylum Thermoplasmatota; class E2; order DHVEG-1; family DHVEG-1; genus SM1-50. The sequence continues at coordinate 35,556 of DQIQ01000013.1, forward strand.
TGAGGTGTTTGCAATGATCGCAGTCATCTATCTGGTCTTAACGATTGTATCAACTGAAATCATAGACCGGATAGCAAAACGTCTGAGCATCCCTGGGATCGGTGCGGCTAAACAGGTCAGTCTTAGAGAAGGCTGACTATTTTTTTTATAAAAAAATCCTTTCTTCTGGGTAAAATAAAGAGCCATGCTCAAGACGTTTATTGATCGACCATTTCAGGAAAACTTGTATTGATGCGAGACTCGGTAAGTGACAATAAAAACCCTATAAATCCTAGGAAAAGATCAGTGACAATAAAGCCGACAAGGGACAACACCAGGACCTGTTCCGCTGTGACTTGGTAAAGGCTCGTAAAAATAAGAATGGCGGTGAACTCTCGTGTTCCTAATCCGGCAAAGGTAATAGGGATAAAACCAGCGACATTGGCAATCGGAAACAGTACGAGGAACGCCAAATACGGGATCTGAAGCCCTAATCCCATCAGGATCAGATACTCTTGTGAAAACACGATGATCCAGGTAATGATACCCAGGATATATGGGGGGATCATTGCTTTAAAACTGGGGAAATCAACGTAGAACGTATCGACGAATGCGTTAAAATGAGGTTTTACCTTTTTTGGTATAAGATAGTTGATGAGGATTCTGAAGAATTTCTCACCGCGATCCTTTCGTGTAAAATAAATTGCTAAAACGGTAAAACCGAGCACCCACGCAACTGTTATCGGAAGTAATTGCGGGAGGGTTCCGCTCACCAGTACAGCCCCGATAATCATCATTCCGTAGAGGGAGAACGAATGGATGAGAGTCTCAATAATGGTGTTAATGAAGAGTTTCCCGAATGGTTCTCCGGTTTTTTCTTTGAGGTATGGCACGCGCATCAGCTGCCCGTAATATCCTGGGGTGATGCTGCCGTAGAACACACCGATGAGATAGATTTTCAGGGAGACGAAAAACCCGACGATTATCTTTTGTTCTTTCAGAATGATCTGCCATGTCGCATTTCTGATGATAAGAAGCGGAATGGTAAGAAGCAGGGCGTACACGATAAATACCGGTTCAATAGAGATGAACGCGGTGATGATTTTATGCACGTCAAGAGAATAGATGATGTACGCAAGAATCCCTAGTCCAATGAATGGAAGAACGAGTTTTAATTTGTTAATGGGGTCCTTTACCATGGCAGGTAGGTGAATCACAAGGGTACTTTTATGGTTTTTTCACCGAATCACTGAAAGGGCGTTGAAAAAATAAAAAAAAATGAGAGAGATTCTCTCTGTTTTTCCTCTGAAGGATTTCCTAGCAAATACGGAAGATGCGCATGACAAACGGACCAAGGACAAATCCACTGCCGTTCCAATCCTCTGCGTATTTGACGTGGACCTGTAGGGAGATTTTCCCGAACCCAAAAATGGTCTTTTCTGGTTGAATGGCCGTGGTATTTCCGATGGCAAGCGATGCAAAGGAGCCTTCTGAGGATATATTGATGAACCCGAACAGTCCGCCACTCACCGAAATACTCCAGGGGATGTTGCTCACCGGTATTTCTCCTTCATTAACGATGGATGCTTGGATTCCTTTGCCTCCGTTCACACCGGTGATGCGCAGGGATGGCTTCTGTCCGGTTGCGTTCATGAATCTGACCGCGGGGTCCCCGAACAGGTTGGTCTCATAATAGCACCAGCGCATGCAAGACCGTTGTATAAGGAAAAGATTATCTTCTTTGGAATCATGGTTCGCCCGTCCGATTTCTCTGATGTTTTCTCCAAACACTGCGTCCCAGAACTGTCGGTGGAAGCGCTGCGAGTCCCCATCGGTGCTGTAAGACCAGAAAAATCCGTAGCGTGCGTTCCATATGCCTGCGAATGCACCCGTGGTGGTTTTTGCCGTGAAATACTCAGCGATGCACTCAACGCCCTCCGGATTGTCAAACCCGCCTGACATGCATCCTTGTGAATACACAAAACAAAAATTGTTCGTATTGGTAAGAGCGCTGGCATCACCGTTGCTCATCCTCATGTTATAGTCATAGTAGGCATGTCCGTCGTGGTTGATGAGATAGACACCTTGGTTGATCCGGTTGATTATCTCCTGTTTTGGCCATCCGGTGCCCCAGGGGTTGTTCGGATCAAAACCAGGGTATAGCTCGTCGTAGAGTTGGTCGATGGTATATAGAC
>DQIQ01000080.1 GCA_003942085.1 Thermoplasmata archaeon
GCTCTGTCAAAAGCTGCCTGGACTGAAGATCTATCTTCAGGAATGATGTGTTCGAATAATATTTTTATTCCCCATTCTGATATCATTTTGTTATAACCAAAAATTTGATCGTGAATTAAATTCCTGATGGACGTATTATTTACTAAATCATGCTCCCAAACCCCTATTTTGCTTGCTTCTGTAGCCAAATCTAATCTTGCTTTGGATTTTTCCAATTCTTCTTCCAGCTGTTTATGCTTGGTGATATCCTCCCCTGAGCTCAGAGTACCAATAATCGTACCCTTGGTATTTTTAATAATGGTGTTGTGCCATCGGATCCATTTCTGATTACCTTTTTTAGATATAACCAGATTTTCAACATATTCAACAGATGGTTTTATCTCACCACGCATCAAGGTGACAAATACGTCTTTAAGCTTTTCTTTTTCCTCTTTTGGCGGGAAATGATCGAACCAATTCATGCCAATAAGCTCATCGTTTTTTCCATCTAATATTTCGCAACCTTTTTTATTTACAAGACTGATATTTCCTGCAACATCAAGAACCAGCAACATAGATCCTGCAATATCTAGATATAACTGGGCAGTTTCTTTCTCTTTTTTAATCTCTTCTTCCCTTAGCTTACGCTCGTTAATATCGCTTAACGTGACGTGGTATACGGGCTTGTTATCAACATCTTGGGCAACGGTGGTATCCAGATGCACCCAGAATTTCGTTCCATTTTTTTTCATCATATGTAGCTCGCATGCTTTCGTTTCACCGAACTCAAACAGCGATTTACAGTGTAGATAGTAAATATTCTGATCCTCCGGATAAATAAAGTTGGTGATTTGTTTTTTAACCAGTGCCGCTCTATCTACACCGAATAAGGTTGCAGCGGTGAGATTAGCCTCCAAAATCATCCCCTGTTTACTGAGTATTAAATATCCCACAGGTGCCAGGTTGTACAGCTCGAAATACCGCACCCGCAACGCTTCATTTGCCTCTTGTACCCGACGTAATTCATCATTCTGCATCTCAAGCTCAATCTGATGCACTCGCAACTCGTGGAGTAACTGCGACACTTCATTGGGTGGGAGCATCTCCTGGATGTTTGTTTCATTTTCTTTAACTTTCTTTTCAGCCAACCTATGCAGGGGAGAGTGTGACTGCGCTGAGCATTTTGAATCAGTCGAAGGATTAGCGACTTCGACGGAATCAGACTTCTTCTTAGTCATAACATTACCTCTTTCCATCACCTGGTCCATGGTTGTAATAGCATATTATATCCAGATTCATTTCTCCTGAGAATCTCTTTCATCCACAGCGAATCTTGAGTAACCTTAGCATTAAGCACATTCAAAGGTTCTTGAATTATATCTATAATGTTTTCAGCGTATTCACATGCATCCTGAACGGTTCGTTCTGTCTGCTGCTCGAGGTCAGTAACATTCTGCATTAAATATCCCCATCCAAAACATCTTAGTGATATATTCTCCGCCAATTAGAGTCTCTAATTTATAGTTCGTATAGTATCCCATCCAAGTAAGGTAAATACGTAATTGTTAACAATTACAATCGTAATTGCCACAGGTGAATAATTTTTTAAGTATATAATATCTGCGGAAGATATGAAGTCAATTCGTTCTAAAAAAAACGAACGATTTCCAATCTTGATAAGAACCTACTTTCAACTCGGAACAAAATACCCAGCGCTCGCAATAATAGTTTATGCTACGGCATTCCTTCTCATTCTTTTTGTTCTCCTTCTGAAATCTATCGCCAAAATCATCTCCTATCGAGCGTCACGGATGATGAAACACTAAATGAGTAATAATAATGACATTAACATAACAAAAAGAAGACTTTTCACCCTATTGAATAGAACCACATATATACTTTTTTTAAACCGTGGTCCTACAAGATAAAAATGCCGCAGGAGAGGATATAGACCTAGAGTTAATTTATCACAAAAAAAAAATTAGTACTGATGACCATAAAAGGTTTTTTCCTCAACAGCACCTGATAAAGCCCAACCCGTTGCCTTAACAAACTGATTAAAATCCACAGACTTCCGTATATAACAATCAATACCTAAGGAATGTGAATCTATCCAATCCGTCCTCTTTTCAGAACCTGTTAAGACGACAATAGGTATATTTTTTGCCTCAGGATGTTCCCTGATCTTTTTAAGGAATTCAAGACCATCCAGCCGAGGCATATAAAGATCAAGAATAATCAGATGAGGTCTGTTAACAAGAGTGGAATCCTCATCGTCGGGATCAAATAAATATTCCAAGGCTTCAACGCCATCTTTTGCATAATGAATATTACAATCTGCAATATTTTTATTCTGTTCAATCGCCATCATTACCAATTCAGCATCATCAGGATTATCCTCTACTAATAATATTTCTACTTTAGTTTTTTTCATTTTTTTCATCTCCTTTCATTGAGAAATCTACACGAGGGAATGGAGCACATAACAAAACTCTTTCATGTTTGATTTCTTGCGTACAGCCACCTACATAGACCAGATTTACTGCATCAACGATTTGATCGGATTTCAGAGGCTTTTCTAGGTATTGCGAAGCACCTAAAGAAAGAGCATTTGTCCAATCCATCCAATTTTTGGAACCTGTTAAAACAACAATAGGTATATTTTTTGCTTCGGGATGAGATTTGATTCTTTTCAGCACCTCTAATCCATTTATCTTTGGCAAGGTAAGGTCAAGAAGAATCAACTTTGGACGATGTTTTAGAGAAGCGTCTACAGCTATATCCTCATCTGTAACACCAAAGATATATTCCAAAGCCTCAGCTCCATCCCGTGTCACATGGATCTTATTTTTTGCAATATTGCAGTTCTTTTCAAATATCAATGATGTCAACTCAACATCTGCAGGATTATCCTCTATCAACAATATTTCTTCATCATTTTGGGTTTTCTCTTTTACTTCATCTACGGAGGGTTTATCTTCTTCAATTACGCCTAATGCAATCAGATTTGTCGCCTCGACGAACTTATCGAAGTCATTGGACTTGTGCAAGAAACATTCAACTCCTAAAGAATATGATTCCGCCCAATCATCCATATCTTTCGAACCGGTCAAGATTACGACCGGTATCTTTTTCGCTTCTGGATGTGATTTTATCTTTTTTAGTAAATCTATCCCATCTAACTTCGGCAATTTCAAATCGAGAAGGATGAGCTGTGGACGGTGGTTTAAATGAATATCCGTTTCAGATCTCGTTTCAAAAAGATATTCCAAAGCTTCAATACCATCCCTTACGACATGTATCTGATTTTTTTGGATAATATCGCCCTTTTCAAAGGCTAAGAGCGTCAACTCAGCATCATCAGCGTTATCTTCTACCAGTAATATTTCTATTTTTTTCATCTTCCACTCCATCTAAATGATATTTGTTATCACGCTAACGTCTATCAATGATAATATATAAACATTTCGCACCAAAATGACATAACGAAAAAATTACAAAAAAACTACAAATGTAATGTCTATATGGGATGAAAAACTAGCGTATGTCTCTCTATAAAAACAATTGATTCTCACAATTATTACTAAGTTACAGATATAGAATTTGAGGATCAGTATCTGCCATATGAGGAGTTATATAGTAAAAATACAGTGGTCATCAGTTAAGCCCACCATTCCTCCCTGAATCTCTGCCGATTGACATGTGGATCGAAAGCCTGGCAATCATATAACCTGTAATAATCCATCAACTCCATATCGATATTCAAATACTGAAGCAACGTATGCGGATGTTTATCTGCATTCTCAGAAAAAATCGTGCTCCATCGCAGGTGCGTGAAACGAATAACCGCCTTGCCTGCTGCTTTCTGCCCTCCGACGGACTGGATTGTAAATCTGACGGCTAGCCAACAGGGTGAGGAGTGCCACCCATATCAACGCTGCGACAATCATAGCGTTGGTGGTCTTGATCATATCCAGCGCATATCTGCTTTTCAATTCCTTGAAGATAAGTTCCACTTCCCATCGCGCCCCATACAAGGAGGCGATATCTTCAGGAATCAAGAGATCTGTAGGGATGTTGGTGAGATACAGATGGTAGACGTTCTCCTCCTTATTGAACACAGCAACCATTCGAAACCACACATCATCCTTCCGCTGTCTTCCATCATACATCCTACGCTTCACTGGCATCTCAACCTCAACGTCAAGGACCTGACGATGAAGCCGCGGAAGAACCGCGCTGACCCGCTGACCAACCACATCGATACTGTTCCCCCGACAGACGCTGTGAACATCAACAATCATCGGGTCAGCGGTCCCTTTCAACCGGGAGACGAAGAACCCACCATTCTCACCAATTTTGGTGAAGAGATGATGTTTGTAAAAACTTAGGTCAACCAACAAGATACGATCCTTCACACCAGCAGCCACCTTCCGAGACCGGGCTGCAGGCCATCGTTTCGCCAGCATCTTATGCAACCTAATAATAGTGCTATCTTGGATGAGTACATCCTGAAAGTGCTTCAGTTTCTCCGAGAGATGTCGTTGTTCTGTTGCTGCCAGATGCTCGATACCATGGATCACGCATGTCTTTAAAAATCGGACCAACTCTGGGGAAAACCGATCATACCAACTGCTATCACTCAAAGCGATGTTCCCCTCCCGTTCATAACTGCGTTTCAGACTCGCTAATGTCCGTTGCATCCCCATCCCAAAACTCAACACAAGAACCCAGAAAAGTGCGACAGGATTAACCTACCGCGCACGCTTCACCAACTCGGTTTCTTTCGCGGTAGCCTGCAGCCATTGCGGTGGAAACAGGTCACATAATGCTTCTTCAAAATCATGCCCTATATATTGTTTCTTTTTGCACCCTATAATGTATCCCATCCTACAGAGAGTAACAAGATACATTTATTTATACTCAAATGTTCTTAACCGATGACACATGCATTCTTTTTTTATTTTGTTAAATGAAAATCAGTGTAAAACAATTTTAGTGCAGGGGAAGGGATTTGAACCCCTGGACCGCTTCAACAAGATTGTAAGTCAATAGCACAAAAACATATACTGACAAGGTTTTACAAAAAACTCAAAAAAAATTTTTTCCTCAAACCTTACTTCATTATATTATATTTTGGC
>DQIQ01000081.1 GCA_003942085.1 Thermoplasmata archaeon
TAAGGCCTAAGATGAGGATAGCGAGTGCGATTTCATTCGGTGTTTTTTGTCGTTCTGCGCTTTCGACGAGATCAACCATATGATCCATGAATGACTCACCAGGATTTACTGAAACCCGTATCCGAATGCTGTCACTCAATACCCGTGTTCCACCAGTGACCCCACTTCGATCACCACCGCTTTCTCTGATAACAGGGGCACTTTCTCCCGTGATAGCGCTTTCATCGATGCTTGCGACGCCTTCTTCTACGGTACCGTCCGCAGGAATAATGTCTCCTGCACTCACCAGAATGATATCACCTTTACGTAATTCTGTCGCCTTGACGGTGGTGATTGATCCATCCTTTCCGAGGAGTTTCGCTTCGGTATCCGTTTTTGCCCGTCTGAGGCTTTCCGCTTGCGCTTTTCCTCGACCTTCAGCCATGGCTTCTGCGAAATTTGCAAAAATAACGGTGAACCAAAGCCAGATTGCTATTTGTCCGGGAAATGATAGTAACTGACCTGTAAAGAGATGGGTGATGAAAAAAAGGGTTACAAGTATCGCACCGGTTTCGACGACGAACATCACTGGGTTTCGTAGTTGCACGCGAGGGTCAAGTCGTAGGACTGACATTTTCAGTGATGATGCGATTATTTTTTTATCAAGAAGCGGTCTTGTTCGTGCTGTTCGTCGGTTCTCTTTACGGTCTTGAATATAGTTATTACTGTTTTCTGTCTTCCTTCGTGTCATAGCAATAATCCTCCGAATAACAAGAGATGTCCGCCAGATAGTAAGAGATGTTCAAGGATTGGCCCTAGCACCAGTATCGGAAGGAATGAAAGACCGGCGACGATGACGATGACACCACTAAGGATCGCACCAAAGGTGGCGTTGTCTGTCGGTAGTGTCCCGGCAGTCGGTTGATAGACGTGCTTCTCTGCAAAGCTACCTGCGATAGCAAGCATGGGAATGATGATGAAGAATCGTCCTATGAACATGGCGATGGTCATCGTGAGGATATACCACAGTGTAGCCGCATTGAGTCCAGCTAATGCACTTCCATTGTTGCCGACGCCGCTACCAAACGCATAGAGGATTTGGCTGAGCCCATGGGGACCAGGGTTTGTGATAGATGACGTCCCTGCAGGGGTGACGACGGAGAGAGCGGCAAAGACGAGAATCGTTGTTTCTATAGTGATGAGAATCAGTACAGTCATTTTCATGTCAAATGACTCTATTTTCTTTCCCAGGTAATTAGGGATACGTCCGACCATGAGACCCGCAATGAAGATCGTGATGATTATGTACATGAACAGAGAGAAGAACCCAGCGCCAGCGCCTCCTGGGACCACCTCACCAAGGAGTATTAACACCATCGGTATCATACCTCCAAGAGGCGTATAAGAGTCGTGCATGCTGTTAACGGCGCCGCAGGCGACACCGGTTGTGGCGACGGCAAAGGTAGTGGATCCATAGATGCCGAAACGAACTTCTTTCCCCTCCATATTTCCTCCAGCTTGTAGTCCACTTGGCAATTGATCTACACCCAACAGATTCAACGAACGATTCCCCCCCTGTTCCTCGTATGTCGTCACGGCAATTGCAGCAACCAGAAAAATAAGCACAACAATGAAAAGCACGACCCCTTGTTTCAACTGGCGAGCCATTAGTCCGAACATTATCAAGAAAGATAGCGGAAGCAACATCAAGAGGATTATTTGTACGGCGTTAGTAACTGGATTGGGATTTTCAAAGGGATGTGCACTATTTGCATTGAAAAAACCACCACCGTTTGTGCCAAGTTCTTTTATCGCCTCTTGGCTTGCAACGGGACCAACGGGAATTACTTGGTGACCACCTTCAAGCGTCGTTACTTGTATGGGGCCATTAAAGGTCTGCGGAACACCTTGACTGACAAAAAAAAGCGCTGCAATAATGCAAATGGGTATGAGAATGTAGAGTACTATTCTTGTAATGTCGACCCAGAAGTTACCGAGACCTTTGTCCTTTTTTCTCTTAGTAATGGCACGTATTAATGCTACTGCGACAGCCATTCCTACTGCAGTGCTAATGAAATTTTGGAATGCAAGCGGAAGCATTTGACTTAAATAACTCATGGTCTGTTCACCTGAATAGACCTGCCAGTTCGTGTTCGTTCCGAAGCTTACCGCAGTACTGAGTGCAACATCAGCTGGGACACTTGCTAACCCCTGTGGATTGAAGGGAAGAAAACCCTGTAGCCGCAGCAGAAAATAGGTGAAGAGAAAAGAGATGAGGCTGAATGCAAGAACACATAATGCATAGGTCTTCCAATTCATATCCTCTTGGGAATCGACATGTAAAATGCGAAATAACCACGTCTCTGTTTTCTTCAATTTTTTACTAAGTGTAGTTTGCCGACCAGTAACGATTGTAAACAGAAACATTCCAATGACATATGAAAGTATAACCACAATTCCGAAAATAAATGCCGTTTGCAAAATACCGAAGACCTGTGGGTTCCCGTGATCAAAGGTATCAGCATTTACTGGAGCTGATGACTCATTGTTATCCAACGCAAGATTAAGCTTTAAGACATTGATTCTTGGTTCACCAAGAATGCCAAGATCTCTTCCTTCGACGTAGTGAGAAACGAGACTTCGTACATCATCTTCGGACAGGTTCCGTGCACGAGCGACACGTGGAATCTGCGCGAGAGCGTTCGCAATAGTGATATGAGGATCCAATCCACTCCCGCTCGCGGTCACAGCATCAACCGCAACACTCCCGTCTTTATTTATCGACCCTTCGAGATCACTTTCGTTTATGCTTGCTTTTATTCTTTGATGTAATTTTGAATTGGACGGACCAAGATTACTACCACCAGACTGCATCGCATCATACCCTGTTCCTGCAGCGCTTGGGCGACCATGGAAATATTTTTCTTGTGTGAAATTTTGACCGATGAGTTCACTGCCAACAATGATTTCATTATGGACGAGAGGACTGCCGTTTGCCTGATGAGGAAAAACAACTTGAGCAACACCGGTAACTAAAGCTGGATAGAATAACCCGGTAATAAGAGCAAATGCAAGCGTAATGATGATTGCAGGTCCAATATATTTTTTCAAAATATTTACCATCGTTTCACCTTAGAATTTTTCTGATCTGAGAAGTGCATAGAGAAGGTAAAGAAAGAGAGTAATGCCGACTATGATGAAGATAATGACGTCAACAGACATAGAGTCCCCCTCACAGCCTCTCGCATGCAAGAGCATAAGCCCATGCTGCCATGAATAATCCGGCTAAAATAAGAATAACAACCCAATCATCCATAATGGCACCTCTGGACGTTTGGGGCTCTGTTATCCTCAAAGTAATATATACACCTTTCTACAAATGAATGGATGCTGCCAAAATCGGAATTTCCTTATCAGAAAAAGAAATATATAACACAAAAATATTGTTACAGATTTAGACCGTCAAATATGATTACAAATACAAGTTCGAATTTTCCTTAACGAAAGTTTCATTAGCATGGTCAGTTAACAGGAAAAAAACACTAAAAGCGAATACCTTTAAAAATATATAAGTATGTCTTGTTTGATAGTGCCTTTTGGTCAAATACCTTTCGGCATTAGAGATCTAGACAAGAACAAGGACGCTAAAGATGCCGAGGAATCGACCTCCGAGGGAGAAAATGGACAAACCGTTGGATTCTGATCAAAAGCCAATCAAACAGCATCTACTCGTTTGTATTAGTTCCAATACCACTCTTTCAAATCGACTGATTCGGAAAGGACACGACATGGCCAATACACTTCAGGCAGACTGGGACGTAATCCACATCCAACGACCGGCATACCATCGCTATACAAACAAAATAAAAGACCAGATGAACAAAATGATGAACCTCGCTCAGTCCTACGGTGCAAAAACAGAGGAGATATTTGGCAGCTCCATTGCTGAAGAAATCATGAACTACACAAAAAAACATAATATTACTACAATCATCATTGGTCGACCGAAAAAATCATGGATTCATGATGTTTTATTTGCTCCGTTTTCGGTCACTGAAGGTGTTCTTCGCTATAGCGACGCAATTGACGTCCATGTTGTCGGAGAAATCGAATCAACAGCAAGAGAACAAAAACAGGAGCGGAAACCGTTTTCAATATATCACTATTTCTATGCAACCGCAGTAGTAGGCCTCGTCAGTCTCGTCAGTTATTTGCTCACTGACATTCTTGATCCGACGAACATTATCATGTTCTACCTCCTAGCTGTGGTGACTGCTGCAGTTTTATGGGGGCTCTGGCCGGCGATTTTTACTGCTGGTTTAAGCGTCCTTACCTATGATGTACTTTTTGTTCCCCCACGCTTCTCAATTACCGTTGCGGACTCTCTATCCATTATTACCTTTGTTGTACTTTTTATTGTTGGTATCATTATTAGTATACTTATTACACGAGCACGAGATAGCGCCACCGCAGCACATCTTGGGGAACAACATCTCTCAACCCTTTATGAGTTAAGTGAAGATCTCACTGCAGCTGCGACTGTCGAGGACATCGCGAAGGCATTGCTTGAGAACATCGAGAAACACTTTGAATGGAAGGTCTCCGTGCTATTTGTAAAGGCTGGCAAGCTTCACATAATCGCCTCAAGCAAGGAGATATCACTAAACGAAAAGCAATGGGCAGAAGCGACCTTGTGTCTGAAAACTGGCATTGACATTGGACTAAAAACATCACCATTTGACAATTCAGGCCTGCAATTCCTGCCAATCAATACCGTGACCGAAAACTTTGGTGTACTCGTAATCAAGCCGCTCAAACCAGATGAAATGTTGACTATCGAACAGGATCGGGTACTGCATTCGTTCGCTTCACTCGCAGCGTTAGCCACAAGTAGAGTCAGTCGGTAAAAAAAAATCTGAAATACCAATTTAACAGACACATTTTTTCCAAAACTGGTTTTGGAGAATTCGCCGTTAGGAAAAGAATTTTTTAAAGCAGTAATCCGGATTTTTTTCCGTATCTCTTCAGCGGCTTCATTTTAACAGTCATCATGGTATCAAAAC
>DQIQ01000082.1 GCA_003942085.1 Thermoplasmata archaeon
TAATTAGCAAGAGTTTTTTCCTACTTATAGGAAAAAATTTGAATAGAAGAAATATATACGTTTGTGTAGTAAAGTTGTGCATACGCTTTAGGACGACCAGCGGCGCGGCGAGGGTTGTACAGGTACAAACATAAGGGGATCGGTTGTAGGACGCCCCACAGGAAGGATGAAGGAGCGTAAATAAAGAAAGACCCGGTGCGATTACCGGGTCTTTCTTTGAGCGGGTAGGTTAGTCCAGAGAGAAGGCATGTTTCGACGAGTACCCGAAGATAATGGAGGAAGCGCTCTGGTTCCACTCGTTTCCGTTGTATCTGTATCTGGACTGGGAGCGAACGCCGTGTGTGCAAAAATGGTTATATTCAATGAAGAATCCACGATAGGACAATTTTGTCCCCATATCGTAACGGTCCTGGAACGGCGCGGCATTTGTAAAATCTTTCCCTTTCCACTCGGCATACGTCAACCATCCACCGTAGGGCTCCAGTTCTAAGCCTTTCCATGTGATCGGAAATCCTACGCGAACCTGAGTAAAGTAGATTTTTCGGTCGAGGTCCTGTCCGCCCTGTATCATCACCGACTGTGCATTGGCCCCGTATATCATCAGTGCGATTGCGGCGGTAAAAACTGTTCTTTTCATAGTGTCCTCCTTTTTGTACAATGTACAGTAAGATCACGATCATGACAAGCGAAATTTTACCACGCCCGGCAAAATGTTTCCTTTAATAGTAGAGAACGAGAAATGATCACTATATGGATAGATGTATGTTTTTCTTTGTATATAATAATAAACATATGCAAATTTTTATAAAAAGTGCTTGCGCCGCCGGGCGTTATATAGTAGGTAACTTGTAAATGACGATAGACGAAAAGAAAGAGAAGGTGGTTGAGTGTTTCCGGAATGCGTTTGACAAAGAAATGGCATACCGGAAAGTCCAACTGACCCCAGAAGAAATCTCACTACTGGATGCGGACGTTTCATTCCAAACGCGGTTGAATTATTTTCTTACGGAAGAAAGAGAAAAATTAATCACTAAGCTTCGAACGTTCAAAGATTCTTTGGACGAGGACCTGAGTTACAAGGCGACGATAGAGCTTCTTAAGATTCTGTATCCCGAGTATATCAAAGAGAAAAAGACGGCGATTGATTTGAACGTTAAGCGGGATCTTTCCCCCGAAGAGGAAAAGCGTATCGTGGAAGAGTATGGGTATCTGGTAGGAGATAAAGGTGCTTTTAAACCAAAAGTCGGTGATAACTCCTGATCAGTTTGGTAGGTATTTAGAAAAGAACGAATATGCTTTATGGTTAGCGATCAATCATCATAGGACACACACTAACAAAAGAATGACGTTGAAGAATCACTTTTACCTAAAGGAGATTCTTACAGATAAGAGTAGATTTCGTGTCTTAAAGAAATCAACACAAGGCGGCGTGTCGGAAGCGCTCATTATTCTTGCATGGTCAATGGCAAAGAATGGAGCGGTTGTCTTTTATGTTTTGCCGACTCACCAATTGATGGAACGGTTTGTTTCCAACCGCTTTGAAAAAAGCATGATGTTCTCCCCTTACTACAGAGAACAACGTGCGGCGGGTAAGAGCAAAGAGTACGCAAAAGAGATAATAGACAATCGCTCTCTGAAAGATATAGGATTGGGAGTGGTCAATTTTGCGGGGAGCAAGTCAGACGTTCCTTTCGTAGAGATTCCAGCAGATCGATTGATAGTGGACGAGGCGGACAATTGCGATCCGAAACGTTTAGAGATGGGGAAAGAACGTTTGGGGCATTCCTCTGATCCACATGAAATCTATGTAGGTAACCCAACGTTCGTTGGATCTTTCCTTGATCAGAAGTATTCGGAGTCCACTCAGTCACAGTGGCATGTCCATCATGATTGTGGTCATTGGATTAAGATAAACTTTTTCGATCACGTCCTTCGTCAAGTCGATGAACATGAATACGTTATACGCGATAAGGACTTTGATTATGAATCGGATATAGATGTTCAGCCTATCTGTGACAAATGTGGAAAGGCCTTTGATCGTTTCTCTGATGGTGCGTTTGTTCCACAAAAAGAATCTATCATATCGGGCAAACAGATATCGCGTGTATTCAGCGGAACATCCCCACTCGTTAAGATGGTGGACAAGTTTTCCAAGGCTCTGGAAAATGATTATAAGATGCAGAGGTTTTATAATTCGGAGCTTGGAGAATCGTACACGGCGGAAGGAAGTAAGATATCTCGGAGAATGGTCGAGAACTGTGTCGGCGATTATCTTATGTCCGGATCCAGTAATGGACCCTGTATTATGGGAGTCGACGTAGGAAATACGATTCATGTGCGTATAAACAGGTTGCTTCCGGATAAAAGAAAACAGGCGGTGTATATTGGCACAGTCCTGGAACTCCCTGAACTGTTATCACTGTGCAAACAATATCATGTCATTTCCGCTGTGATAGATGCAATGCCGGAGATAAGGCTCGCTCGTCAGTTCTCTCATTCTATGCCCGGTTATTTTCGTTGTTTCTTTGGATCAGATAAATCGGATAATATATCTCCCAAAGAAAAAACAGTGACCGTCTCTCGTACAATGGCGCTGGACGATATGAAGGAAATGTTTGTAACGAACAGGATCCTTCTTCCTAAGAACATAACAACGATCGATGAATACATGGACCATATTCAGGAACCGACAAGGACCTGGGACGAGGATAGAAAAGAATACGTGTGGGTGTCTAATAGACCCGACCATTTCTTTTTCGCCGAAGTCTATTGCACACTCGCAGAAAAGGTTCTTAAATTTATAACGTAGGAGGAGAGGATGGAAGACAGATGGATTGATGAAACAGAAGTTCCAGAAGGCGTGGAACTTCTGGTAGACGGTGACGGTCGTTACTTCTTTATCGCAAAGGATGGAAATCCTGTGTTTGTAAAGAAGACCGTAGGAGGGCCGCCTGTGGCGAGAGAAGAGTTAACGGGAGCAAGCGATGAAGAGTTCGACGGGAAAGAAAGAGAAGAAGTAAATGACGAAGAACTCAAGAACATGGACCCGGTTACACGGAGTCGAATCCTCGCGAGTAGAATGACGGTAGAAGAGCGCCTCCGAAAACTGGAAGACGAGCACGCCACACTCTTGTCAGAATTTGGAATTCTATCCAACAGAATTCAGTATCTTCAGAACAGAGGATAATTGTAGATGATTACACAGTATTCAAACGAAAGCCAGTTGGGATCTCATCCTGTACAGGATAAGAATAAACGCGGAATAACTGTGTATTCCATCTCCCAGATTCAGCAGATGACAGGGAGAGGGGAGAAAGGAGAACTTCTTACGTGGGGGTTCGAACAACCCTATTTTTATTTAACGATAGAACAAAGAATTCAGATGTTCCGTCTTTCTTCTCCTGTCCTTGGAGTCGTAAGCTCAAGGATGAATCGCTTATCAGGTCTTCCTTTTAATATTACATCAGAAAAGAAAAAGGAAGACGAGATTGTAGAAGAATTGAAAATGTCCGCTGAACTTTACAACGAGTATAGAGATAGTTTGGCGATAGGACACCTCGGGATGAAAGCTAAGATATACAGAAAGATGCTTTCTGTCCTTCCTGATATAAAACCTGATATCAGCAATTTTCAAACCGCTCTTCTGCGTTGGAAGCGCAGACTAAAAAGGATTTCTCAGAATCAATGTGACGAAGTGACAAATTGGTTGATGGAACCGAACGCGGGTGTGGATTGGTCCTCCTTTGTGAAGAAGTGGGTATTCGACATGAGTATCCATGGCGCGGCGGCGATATACAAACAAGAAATGAACGGTAGAATAGAAAACTTCGACGTTCTTCCCGGAGGAAGCGTCTATAGAATAAAGAGCCCCTATTTCACAGGGCTCAACGGGTATGTTCAAGTTGTTCCTGGGTTTATAGAGCCTCAGTTATTTTTTAGTAATGAGCTTATCTACTCGGAGTATCTCCCTACGTCATGTAGAAATCATGGAATGATTCCTCTTGAGGCTCTTATCAATAAGATAGCGGAAAGTCTTTTCTTCGACGATCTAATGGCGCAGTCGTCCGATGGAACACGGCTTCCTGAGAAAATGATTATCGTAACTGAAGCGAATCCTTTTGGAAGTATGGATGGCACCCAAGACAGGGATCTTCCTCTCGATAAGCCTGAACAGAAACGTCTTGAAGAAAAAATAAACCAACCGATCAAGGGCGGGGTGATGACGTTCACGGGAAACACGGCGACCGTCGTTGATCTATCGCGCGCGGATACAATGTCGAATCAAATGCAGAGACAAAAAGATATACGAGAAGAGGTTGCGCTCGTGTTCAATATGTCCAATATGGAAGTGAACCTTACGGGTTCAGGCGATGTGTCTGGGAGAGCGACTGCTGAAGTTCAGCAAGAGATTGATCAGGGAAAGGGTATAGGTCCTATCGCAGTATCATTGAAGAATGCTATAGAAAGAGGTCTCCTTCCTTTCCGGTTTGGTTGTGGGTTCAAGTTTGAGTTTGAATTAAGCAAGAATGAACAGGAAGAAAAACAGCTTGATCTTCTTATGCTCCAGACGGGAGAACTAACCAAGAATGAAGTTCGAGAGAAATACAACAAAGCGACGTTTGGCCCTGAATACGATAAGCCTGATGGAACGGGCAATCAGCAACCCGGCGCGGGACAAATGAATCCTTTATACACGAGTCAGATATAAATGGATTCTCCAGGACTGAAGTTATCCCCTTCTACGTTTGAAGAAATGAGTCAACCTTTGGCTCTTGATTTAATCGCAGTGTTCTCTATGATGAAGGAAGATATACAAAAGGTTCTACAGAAAGCAGAGAAGGAAGAGTGGAGCGCTGAAAGAACGATAAAGGAAATCACAGATTTGATATAGGAGAAAAATATGTTACCTGATTACATTTCCCCTGAGGAGGAGTTTTCGTTAAACACGGAAAACCCCTGTTTTCAGAATCTAGGAATAGGAACGCG
>DQIQ01000014.1 GCA_003942085.1 Thermoplasmata archaeon
CTGAGAGCGGCCCACGATCATGAAGGGTCTGCCAGAGTTTACCGGCTTGGTCACCGAATAAAGACATGATGTCGTTCATAGGCTCATCCTCAAAAAAGGAAACATACTTTTGATGATTATATACATTGTGATTTGTGTAATACATTTTAGTAGTGCGATAAACTATATGATATGCTTTCCAGTTTCCTGCAATGAGGTTGTCCTTGTATGGCACATATCCACAAATCAAGTTTCATAGCACCCACTGCGGTCATCATTGGTGATGTGACAATCGGGAAGAACTGCGGGGTCTATCCCCATGCAGTAATCCGTGGCGATGAAAGCTCCATTGTGATTGGTGATGGATCTAATATTCAAGATTGTTGCGTTATTCACACGGATTCTGAGCATCGTGTATCGATAGGTGAGAATGTGACCATCGGTCATGCTGCAATAATCCATGGTGCAACGATCTCAGATGATTGTCTGATTGGTATTCATGCAACCGTGCTGAATGGTGCTCAGATCGATTCTGGTTCGATTGTCGGAGCCTGCGCTCTCGTGACTGAGGGCATGGTCGTTCCCAAGCATAGCCTTGTCCTGGGCATCCCTGGAAAGGTCGTAAAACAAGATCCACAGTTTGTGGACGTAATAAGGAAAAACGCAGAGGTGTATCATCACCTCGCTGAGAAACATAAAAAGGGGATATTCCCAATCTATTCTTCAAAAGATGATTAGTCCTTGTAAAAGGACCTATTTTACAGTTTTTTCACATCAACTGCTTTGGGTCCTCTCTCCGTTGCGTCAACCTGGTATTCGACAGGCTCGCCAGGGAGTAGGAAGATATCGAAAAACGGGATAGCTGTTTTGTGGACAAAGATGGTATGGCCATCGTTTCCTCTGATAAAACCATATCCTTTTCGGATATCATAATATTTTACTATTCCTTTCATAAAGTGTTCACCTCCTGTAATGTGTAGTGTTAAAAAAAAGAAAAAAATCTTTTAGTTACTCTCTTGTTTTAAAAAGAATGTTTACAATTCTTACAATTTTTTTGTGTGTCTGATCCTGCTTTTAGCACGTATTGTGGACAGACTTCATGTTCGTAGACTGGACGTTGAAGAACGTCGCATCTGATCACAATTTTTTGAAATGATTCTTGATTCTTTCTTCGTTGATTATTTGATCTTTGAGCCATAGGTAATCGCTCCTATAATAAGAGCACATATATTTGTAAAGAAAAAAACAATAAAATTTCGAAAATCCTCATTGAGGGGAAAATGAAATGTTATTTTCTCTTCTTTCGTTGCACCAGTACGGACCAGTCTCTTATAAAGTTTTGCATCATCTAAAGTCAGTGTTAAAAAAGGGAAAAAACAGAAGGAGGGCAGAGGTATCCCTGAACAATCCTTCTTATGCGGTGAAAAAAATAGTTATTTCAAAACAACCTTAATTTTCGGATCTTTTGATTTTATTTTCTTGCATTCTATTTTATCTTCTCTTGCAAGCCATCCGAGTGCGTAGTATGCATCAACCTCGGTGATCTGAGCGGTCCTTGCTATGGCTGAGACATCTAATTCGCCTTGTTTTGCAACCGTGTTCCATACTTTGCCTGCATCGGTTCCGATCTTCGGGGTCAGGTTGGTTTTTCCGAGTTTATACATATTGTTTTCCCGGCAGATCTTGCCTTCTCGAGCTAACCAGCCGATAGCAGTCCAGAGTTCATCTTCTTTCAGTTTTGTCGTCTCAAGCAACGTTTCTTCTTTCAAGGGGCCTTTTGTACTCAGAATCTTCCAGACCTTACCTGCATTCCATCCAAATTCATCTGTTAGTGTTTTCATAACCCTACCTCACACACGAAGGATATCGGATATAGGATTAAATATATTTTCATGCCGCATTGATGAATTCTTCTATCCAGCTCTATGCTCATGAAATAACATTTTCCAGCTCAGAAGGTTCCGTTTCCCCGTCTATTGTTCCTGCACCAATCGCAATGAGATAGCCTTTCGCTCGTTCTGCATACCGATATTGATTTACTTTTTCCCAGAAGTTCTTTGAATGATCTGGATAGATGAGGTGAGTTAGTTCATGGATGATGATGTAGTCTTGAACCCATGACGGCATGGTTTTCACACGATCCGAGATGCGTATGGTTTTATCTATTGAGGTGCAGCTCCCATACCTTGAGTTTTGATTGGTGACAAACCTGATAGAAAAGGTAAGGGCGCCATTGAAATATTTCTTGTTGAGTTCTTCAGTATGTTGTACCAACCAGCTGTCGCTCTCCTTGACTTTTTTTTTCCGTTCCGATCGATTGTTCCGTTCAATCATCCGATCTATCCATTTCTGCTCATCTTTCGGATTCATTCCCGCAGGAAGATATATCCAGAGGTGCCCATCTCCATATTTTGTTTGAATCGTCTTTTTCCGACGTCGACTCCGAACGATGGTGATCTGAGAAGGCTCCATGGTGAGTACCTGCAAAGAAAAAGCCTTTTATAATGATTATTTTAAAAAAATAATGTTAAACAGGCCTAAAAGAAAAAAAAGGGAAAAAAATGGGGAGGTTGACTTATTTCTTCATCGGTGAAAGATCAAATCCTCGAATAGTGTCTGCGAAGCCGAAGAAAAATGTTATTGCTTTATTCGCAATATTACCAGATCGGTGAATGTATAAACCTTTGAAATCTGACATTAATCCAATCTGTCGTCCGGTGAGCATCTTAACGCTGAATGGATAGGGATCAATAATGAGGGTACGGCTGTTGAGTATAAGGTTGGATTTTCCTGAGTAGTACCAACCGGTTATTGGTCTAAGCAAGTTGATTTTGTTTTTCCCTAATGAGAGTAATTTGTTTGTAAATCCCCAGCTCATGACAAATGCGTTTCTCCTAATTGGACGGAATTCATTGAATTTAAAGTTAAAATCAATTGCTTTAATCACGAGTTTAAGAAGTAAAACGACACCAAGCATTCTTCCGTACTCATTTACGGAACTTTGAACAATTTGCTTAAGCTCTGAGTAGGATGTTGCCGTTGACATTTTTTCAAGTAATGCAGGCATGATTTTTTCCATAGTGGCGATATCTTTTCCGGTTAATTGTACAGGTGCAATCTCGCCAATGGTTGTTACATTAGATTGGTCTTTTACAGCGGTTTGAGCCGTTGCTGGGCTGAACGCTAATCCTAAGAAGAGAATGATTATGCCTATTGCAAGAATGCCTTTTATTTTTACCATAGTTTTTCCCTCGTTTTCGAAATCGATTATTTTCTTATGAATCTATATTATCTTAACTATTTATATAATTTTCTACGTCAGATAAGGCAATTGTCGAATTTCTGCTTTATATGACTGGTTTTATGAATCATTGAATTGAGAGAAGAATAAGGATAAAAAAGGGAGAAAGAGGGAAAGATTCTATTTTTTAAGCGGAGTGAGATCGAATGTGCGGATTCGATGGGCGCTGCCTAAAAAGAGCACATACGCATTGCCGGTAAGTCTGCTTTCGATATCAAGATAGATTCCTTTAAAACCTTTCATGAAACCGACTTGAGGTCCTATCATCTTTTGGTGAATTCCGAAGGGATGTCTCTCAAGGATCAGGGTTCTTCCTTTTAAAAGTTTAGAGACGTCTGAATATCGCCACATCGAAAGTCCTTCTTTGAATCTGTTTATGGAGTTTTCTTTGCGTGGGCTTAATCGGTGATAGGCTCCGTAGCTGATGACAAAGTAGCTGGGGCGGAGTGTTGTAGAGAATCTTCCAAGGAGATCTAATAGGTTGATCCCTGAACCGAGGATTCCTTTTTCCGTGGTGAGGAACTGGAGCATTTTTGCGACTAATTCATTGACGATGGTAAATTTACTAAATTCACTGTTGAGAAGGAGGTCTTGAAGCTTTTGAGAGAATTCAGAGAAGGTTTGTGATTCAGAAGCGATGCGTTCAACGTTGTCCATAAACTTCTCGATTACGTTTGTTTCTTGGAGAGCGATATCTTCTGTTTGTGTCATTTGTGCGGTGATTGGTAAGATAGCGACTCCTATGAAGAGAAGGGCTACACTTAGGGTAAGCAATGTTTTTTTATACATAGAGAGACCTCTTTTTCCTCGCTGAGATAGCTATATATTATTTTGTTGTATTTATATAATTTTCTATGTTTATGTTAAAATAGACAGAAAAAGACCTAGTTTTCGTTACTTTCCGGTTTTTTAGGTGATGTAGGGGTTTGTGCTGGAGAAATCAAAGCCATGGACAAGTTCGATTCTCGGTGTTTCTTTCAGGGGAAGCCATCCATGAATAGGGTAGACGAGATTGGGGAAGAACTTTCGAATGTTGGTGGACAGCTCGGTGATGATATGGTGTTCTCCGAACTGCTGTCTGCTGATTTCATAGGTTTTTTGCCCGGTGGTTTCCTCGTCAAGGAACCCAAGTGTGTGGATGTATTCATGAAGGAGGACGTGGAAGACGTATGGCTTCAGGAGTGCTTTATTGGTCTCAAGGATGCGACGAAGCGGTGTTTTGTTGACGATGATGATATTGGAGGCGACCGGGTAGTACGCCCCTATGAATCCGTCGAGTGATGCGCCGATCTCTTGGAGTCCAAGCATGAGACCTGCACGAGACCGCCTCTCGTTTTTTTGTACTGCTTTCTTGACTTCTTCATAGGTTTCGATGAGGCTTTGGTGAAGTTCAGAAAGATCTGTGGGATTTTTCATTCACCACTATGTAGTTAACAATCGTTAATAAACTTTTCTACATCTTAAGGAAGCACAAGAAGGCACAAGTTACGATACGTAAGAGTTTTTTTAGAATATTAATACTGACGCCACCGGTGCTCACATTTCGTACAGGTAAAAATCCTGGTCTCCGGTTCATCGCTTGCCCGTGTCTGACGAAGAATCCAGAACGCCTCATTATTACCACATTTCGGGCATTCAGTGCGTGTTTTCGGAAGAATATCGATCTTCTTTTCAAGGACGACCCTTTCTTTCTGTTTTTGTTTCTCAACAATAACTGAACTGCCGCGTTTCTTCTGTTCTGCCCCACAGCCATTACAGACCAAAATATCACCGCGGGGAAGCATTAACGATTTACATTTCGGACAAAACTCCATATTAAACCCTCTCGAATGCATCCTTTACGATTATCGCATGATCAAATGCTAATGTTGGTAACTCATTTGGCTTGAAAAACTTTGCACTGCTTGCGTCATCACCGGCATTCAGTTCGCCACCAACCCGATCCATCAGATAGGCGACGGTCACGGTATGCCCGCGAGGGTCGCGATGTGGGTCTGAATAGACACCAAGCAGCGAGCGAATCTTTGTTTTCAACCCGGTTTCCTCGAAGACTTCACGCACCACGGCCTCCTCGGTTCTCTCGCCGTACTCCACAAAACCACCAGGGAGCGCCCAAGCACCCTGAAATGGCTCGTGTTTCCGCTGCACAAGAAGGACTGAGGATCTCTCAAAGAGGATGCCGTCGACGGTGAGTGCAGGTGATCTTGGTTTCATAAAAAAAGAAATCGATGTACGGTATAAAGAGTTAACCGGATTTCTCCAAGCTTCGATGTGAACAAAAAAAAATGTAAATGTTAAACTTATTGGTTCTATATGATAAAACAGAAAGACACATTACCTGTTTTTATCTTTTTTATCGCTTCAACTGTATGGTGATTTCATCGATGTGTTGTATACCTTTCAGAGAACCAAGCATTCCGATGATCGTGTTTGTGATTATCTGTTCAGGAAACTCAGTTAGGGGTACATTTTTACCGTTCACCGTAATGCAAAGATGCGGTTTCGATGGTTTTATTTTTAATTCTTTTTTGATGAGCGCTAGAATTTCATTTACATCACCTTTGTAAGAGGTGATGGTATTACTCCGTTTTTTACCAGCCCCCAGCTGTATCTTTGGGATGCTTGGGTCATCAGCACCTTCTATAAGAACAATAGTATAGCACCCAAATCCCATGATTCTTTTAATGATCTCCGAAGTTGTTAAGGCATCGTTCCAAAGAAAATCTGTCTCACAACCTGAAGAGAAAACAACAAGGTCAGCGCCTGCCTGATGATGCCGCCAGGTATCCTTGTTTGCGGTATCCATCGAGATAGATTTCTTCGTCTGCTTGACCGTTGCTACCTGGTACCCTTCCTTAGTAAGCTCTGATACAAGGCGCACCATCAATGTCGTCTTCCCAGTATCTGAAAACCCATAGACTCCAAAAACCGCTGGTGTGGACATAAAAAAACGATAACCCATCCGACTGTTTATGTTTTACTCTTACGGAGTTTGGTAAATAATATAACCAATAAATCTTTATCACCTCTCCTAACCATGAGCCAACAGGGTAGAATCTTATCGACGGTCAGCCTCATCCATGCGATCAACGACGGGTCTGTTGCGGTCATCTCCATACTGTTTCCGATTTTTAAGGAACTCTTCCATCTGAGCTATACAGAGGTTGGTATCATCACCGGCGGAGGGCTGTTTGTAACCCTCGTTGCCCAGCTGCTTCTCGGCAGACTCGCTGATGGGAAAAACGTCAATTCCTTCCTGCTCATCGGATTGCTGATGACCAGTCTTTCGCTTGTCCTGCTTACCTTCAGCAACGCGTTCATCACTCTCATCTTCCTCATTTTTTTTATGAGGTTTGCCACTTCTTTTTTCCATCCGATAGGGATTGGGTGGATCTCACGGACCTACAAAAAAGGGAATCTGGACTGGGCGATGGGCATTCAGAGCGGCTCTGCAGACCTGGGGGCGTTTCTTGCCATCCTTACTACCCTTTCCATCACCCAACTTACTCACTGGATGGTCCCCTTGTATGGCTGGGCCGCTGTCTGCCTGCTTGGTCTGCTGGTGAGTCTAGTGCTAACGCAACAGTTGAAGAAAGAATTCGTCATCGTTCCAAAAGACCCAAAGAAACATACGATAAAGGAAATGGCGACAGATGCGTTCAAACGCATGAAAGGAATACAAATCCTTATCCCTGCATTTATGATCAGCGGCGCCTCCTGGGGTGTCATCATCACCTACCTTCCTTTGCTGCTCAACGAACGAACCACGTTATCTCTCCCCGTGATAGGTTTTTTGGTTGCCCTCTGGGCAGGGGTCGGCAGCATCACCTCGCTTTCCTACGGGAAGATACGGTCCTATATTCATCGTAAAAAAATCCTGGTCGCATCTTATCTAACCATAGGGGTACTCAGTCTGTTCCTTGCAATCTTCACGCACATCATTATTCTGATCGGGATCATGATCCTGCTGGGGATAGCAGTGTTTCTCACGTATCCTGCTTTGTTTTCCTTTGTCTCAGAAGTGACCCATGAGTCGGTCGAGGGGTGGACGTTTGGGTTGACGTTCACGTTTCAGACTGGGGGAGGGACCATCATTCTTTTCCTCGGTGGTGTGCTTTCCGATCTTTTTGGGATCTGGATGCCGTTTGTATTACTCGGTGTACTGTCCCTTCTTTTCACCATGGCTCTGCTCATCAACTACCGTAAACCGTTCGCCCTACCAATATAACATAGAGAAAAACAAATAGCACGGCAGCTGTTTACCCATAAACATGCAAAAATATTCTCTTGGTTTGTTTATTTCCATTGTCGCAGTCTCCTTTGCATCCATCTTTATTCTCTCCTGTCAGGCTCCTCCGTTGAGCATCGCGTTCTACCGACTCTTGTTTACAACGATTCTCCTTTTACCGGTTCTTTTGATCAGGAAGAAGACCAGGGACGAAATCCGCTCGCTTCCTCGGATGACCCTGCTGATCATGATCGTGATCGGGGTCATTCTTGCTGCTCATTTTTCACTATGGATCACTTCGTTGAAGATGACGTCGGTGGCAAGCTCTGTGATTCTTGTCACGGCCCATCCAGTGCTCGTCGCACCAGTCTCGTTTTATTTCCTGAAAGAAAAACTATCCTGGATAAATGCACTCGGGATAGCTATCTCCTTGGCCGGAGTTGGTGTGCTCGTCATCGGGAACTACGGGTTTTCTGCTTTTGGTCTTGATACCATCGAAGGAAACATCCTGGCACTCCTTGGAGGGGTTGCCGCTGGCTTGTACATCCTTGGAGGAAGAAAACTACGGAAAACCGTATCAACCGTCTCCTACGCGTTCGTCGTCTATACGGTCGGCGCGATAACCTTGTTTTTCATTTGTCTTTCGTTTGACGCACCGATCATTAATCTTGCGATCTCTGATTACAGCATCATTTTACTTATGGCGCTTGTCTCTGGTATATTTGGACATACCCTCTATAACTGGTCCCTGGGTCATATTCGCGCTTCAGTGATGTCTGTTGCACTCTTAGGAGAACCAATAGGTTCAACATTCCTTGCATTCGTAATCCCGCAAATCATCCTGGTTCCGTGGGTCGCTCAAATCCCCTCAGCATTCACGATAATCGGTGGAACCATCATCCTTTTAGGAATCTATCTGACCGCACGAACCGTTAAAGAGACCGATTTATTAGAAAATGTTTAAAAGGGCATCTTCTTCACCGTCCCTTATGACAACGAAAACAAATAAAATTCTCAGCGCAGCTGTTGCGATTGCCATCATCGTTTCAATCGCTGTCCTTGTGTATGTAAATCTGCCGAAACAAACAAGCACTCTGCCCGAGGATAATCCTGATCATAAGACATCCCCTTCGATCTTTTCACTTATTTTTGATGACAAGCAAACAAATTACACCATGAACGATCTTGTAAAATTAGAAAAATATACCGGGAAAGGAGGATACCTGGCTCAGTCTGGGTTCATCAAAGGAGTGGGAAATTACACCGGGGTAAATATTAGTACGCTGGTAAGCACGTTCCAACCAGCCCCCCATCAGTATAACATTATGGTTATTGCTTCTGACGGAAATTTGACATATAATTATTCGATCATACTTGGGAACGTTGATGTCTATAATGTATCAGACCAAAGTCCTATGGGAAAAAGCAATATGACCATGGTTCTTGTTTATAAATATGAAGGCAACTGGTTGAATGAATCCAGCGACGGGAAACTGAAGATCGCGTTCCTTGATGAAAAAGGATCCATCACAAAGGCATCTCTTTGGTGGAAAAAGGTCATATCGATCAGAATATTGACCGAATAACCAAAGCAAAACGACCCTTCAGAAAGTAACTCTCGGATCGTATAGGAAGTTATTTCTCATTCCAAGGCATTCTCTGGTTCAGACGATGAGAGACATCCAAGAGCTTATCAAGAATGTCGAGAAATACAAAACCATGTTAGTACAGAGAAGTTTTAAGAGTAAAAAAAACACGGTTGCTTACGTTGTGTCCAATGGTCAACCCCGGATCTTGAAATGGTTCGTCCCTGGCCTTAAGCAAAACATGGACATCGAATATAATGTTTTAAAGATAGGGTTTTCCGATCTTGCCATCCCGTCTCCTTTTGAGAAGGATACCGAAAATAACGTGTTGGTGATGAGTTACATTATGGGGGAAAACGTCTGTGATTTCATAAACAATCCAGCGACTGCTCTTGAAGAGAAAAAAAAGGTTGTTTGTCTCCTTGCAGACTGGTTTGTTCATTTTCATACTTTTTTTAAAAACGAGGATGAGATTCGTCTTCGCGGTGATGCGACCTTAAAAAACTTTATCCTGAGCAGAGGTCGGATCTACGGTGTGGACTTTGAGGAATCCCGTATCGGCAGACCAGGGGCGGATTGTGCGACCCTCTGTGTGTCCCTGTTGAGTACAGATCCGATGTTTATTGATGAGAAGTTCCAGCTGTGTCAGACCTTTCTTGATGCGTATCGGAAATCAGCGAAATGGGATATTGAGAATTCAAATGCTGAGATTTCGTATGCGCTGCTGGAGCGGATCCAATGGCGGCCGAAAGATGAGGAGCTCCTCAGGAAATATGCAACAAGAATAAAGGATAAAGGATTACAGGTCGCGCGTCATAATTTTTAAGATGCACTCATACTTTTTTTATTTTATTCTAAAGAAGAGAATGATTTCAATTGCTATCCATTTCATTTTCATTTCGATTGCGGTAAATTGGAAGAACCTATACTAGTGAAGATAAGTAAAATATCCACAAATAAAAGTAGGTTTAAATATTCCATGAAATTCTGCGCCGCCCCAGCTGCAAGAATAGTGACCTACATAGTGGTCAAAGGAGAAACCCCATGAACGAACGCTATATCTCCAAAACCCAATTTCCCGGATATTGTAGGATTCAAAATGGTAATCATTCCCGTCAATTGTCATGTTATGAATTTTTCCAAAAAAATAGGTTCTATCTATAGGTGGTAGAATAGGTGAGTCAGATATAATGGGGTTTTGTCCATTTAGGAGGGGATACGAGGCGTTCCCTGTAACACTGCCATTAAGTCCAGCAGCATCATAGGCGATAACCTTTACCGTATCACCATACCAAACATCCATCACAAATTCCCACGGTGGACTTGTTACATTTCCCATCAGCACATCGTCAAGATAGAATTCAATCAAAACAACATCGCCAGAGACATTTATTATAAACGTATACTTGAAAAGCCCCATTCTGTGCTTAGTAAGGGTTACCGTCGGAGGCGTCATATCAATCTTGAAGGTCACTGAAAAGATAACAGATTGATTCCCCCACTGGTCAATATAATACCCCAACACATCATGAACTCCTTCGGCATCAACTACAAATGGTGTTGTATATTCAAACCAGACTCCAGTATCGATTTTTATATAACTCCTGTTGCCACCGACAAATGTTATCAGAACAGGACTTATGTACCAGGCGTTTTGTCCCATCGTCCCATTGAGAATGAAACCATCTGAGCAAACCTTTTTTTCCATGGTTTTTTTTTCATTTGGCAGACTCCCAATTGATGGTACGAGAGTTGTACTCAAAAACAAAACGATCAGTCCAATAACCAGCGTCTTCCTACCTAAAGTATTTTTTTTCATCACTTTCCGCCCCTTTCCACTATTTTATAACAAATCTCTCCTATAATAACGTTATTGGTCCTTTACATACAAATCGAGCCTGGAAGTAAACATCATCATGACGAATTATCAAGATAGATAAATAAAATAAAAATGGAATAAACCAGTTAACATCCTGACTTGTTTTTTCTTCAATGAAAAAAACCCACTCCCCATAATAGTTAAATATTCAGCTTTGTATGCATCCCATCGATATCTATGGGGAAGGACCGACTACTCCCGATTCTTGCGCTCCTGATACTTCTTACCGCTAGTGGCTCATCGTTCTATGTGTATGCGACACAGACAACGACCGATACACTGCTGGTGAACGGACAACGCTATACTATAGACCAGCTGTTTTCTCTTGCCCAGCCACGGGTCTTGAACGACTCTCAATATAATGGGATTGCATTAGACGATCTGATGTTGAAAACCGGGGTCTCCCATCCTGAGCAGCATACCTACACCCTGAGAGGAGCAGACAACTATGAAAAGACCGTCAGCTGGGATAACATGAAGAACGGGTTGCTGACGAAGAATCGTGAATCCATTTTTTCTGATTTACCGAACGCGTTTCGGGTGAAAGATATCGTTACGATTGAGGTGAAATAAGTATGATAAACAAAAAATTCATCGCAGGGATCATCGTTTTTGGGTCCCTCTGGGGTTTTGCTGAATGCATCATCGGATCATTATTCCGTGACGCAAACCTTCCAGCTGGCGCGCTCATGACCGGCATCTTTGCCATTGGTCTGATGACCTTAAGCAGGGTTGGCTTCAGACAACCAGGGATGCAAACCGGCATCGGTCTTGTTGCTGGAGCGCTCCGATTCTTCAACCCCTTCGGCGGCTGTTTTATGTGCTCTGCGATCGCGATCATGGCTGAAGGTCTTCTATTTGATCTGATCTGGACTGGTTTTTCCCTTGATTCGAAAAAAACACAATCATTGACTAACCAGGTAAGCCTTGGGATAGTCTCTACCTACTTTGTCTATGTCGGTGGGTACCTCGTAACCCAGATCCTGACACCCGTGTTTTCATCTGCAAGCTTCCACCTGGAAAATCTCATTGCCTTCATCCCGCAAATCCTTGCCAGCGGACTGCTCGCAGCACTCATCGGATCGGTGAGTGTCCCTGTGGTATTCAGTGTAAAAAGAATTGATCTCGCGCTCAAAGACCGCCTCTATTACCCGGTCACTATTGGTGTGTCTGCGGTCTGCTGGGGCATTGTTATTACCAATACCATTTTCATCGTTTGGATGTAGAAGGGGCGCCTATGAACAACCCAACCACCGTAAAGATCCTGAAGTTTCATACCGAGAAATGCAAGAACTGCCTGGAGTGCGAGAAAGCATGCTCACAGGTGCATTTTAAAACAAAGGACGGCGGTGAGAAATCAGCGATCCGCATCATCAAGACAGAGAACGGATACCGTATGCATGTCTGCGATCATCGCGGGCTGTGTCTCGATATGTGCCCGGTTGGTGCGTTGAGCCGGAGAAAAAATGGTATCGTATGGCTGGATGTTGACACCTGTATCGGTTGTCAAGCCTGTGTCGGGTTTTGCCCGATCGGGGCGATGAGAAAAGCAGATGTCCGGATTGAACCATTCAAATGCATCTCGTGTGGAGCGTGTGTCCGCGCATGCCCAGAAAAAGCATTAGAGCTAGTTGAAACTAAAATTGCGGACATCCAAGAAGTCGTCTATCACAAACTAGGGGTGTAACATGGTCGAAGGACAAATTGCAATCGAGGAATACAAAACCGGGAACACCGAGCATACCTGGGACTTACAACAAATCAAATCAGCTCATAAGGTTCTCACAACCTTCTCTTATAAGAAAGGCCAAGTTACTAAGGGATATGCAAACCGAACACTCTACGTAAATCTCAACACCGGGGTGATTTCAGAAAAACCAGTGACTGATGAGATGAAAAAGATGTTCACTGGTGGGCGGGGATTTGGGTTAAAGCTCATGTGGGATTCCATAAAACCGACGACCCGGTGGGACAGTCCAGAGAACGAGTTGCTCATCACGACCGGTCCGCTCTGTGGTGCCACCGAGTACGCAGGATCAGGCAAATCCCTCTGTTTGAGTGTGTCTCCTTCGACGAACATCATTTGTGACTGTAACGTCGGTGGGTTCTTCGGTCCATATCTGAAATTCGCTGGTTTTGACGCACTCGAAATCCAGGGCAAAGCAAAGCAGGACGTCGTGGTGGTTATCGATGGTGAAAAAGGGACGGTTACGATCGAGACGGCTCCATTAGAGGAAACCAACACGCATGTGCTCAGTGATCAACTCACCCATATGTTTGCAACAGAGAATACTGATAAGTCCAGGCAGAAGGTATCAGTGGTGTCCTCCGGGACTGCTGCGGAGCATAGTTACTGGGGGTGTCTGAATTTCTCGTTTTATGATATCAGGCGGAAGGTTCCTCGGATAAAACAAGCTGGCCGTGGCGGTCTTGGAACGGTGCTACGGGATAAGAAAATCAAGGCTCTTGTCGTTAAAGTGGAACGGTTCGACGGAGTCTCCAATCATCCTGCAGATCCCATAACCTTAGCCAACGTCGGGACAAAACTGCATCGTGAAATCCGTAATCTTGACCGATATCAGTGTAACATGCGGGCGGTAGGGACTGGGCATCTGGTGGAGATCATGGACGCTTATGATCTGCTCCCAACTGAGAATTATCGATTCGGGAGTTTCCCAAAAGCGTCAAAAATTTATTCACCGAAGTTCTATGAGTTGTTTACAAAAATCATCCCTGATGGGTGCTGGCATGGGTGTACGATGGCGTGTGCAAAAACTGTCGATGGGTACACTGTGATGACCGGACCGTACAAAGGGGAAAAGGTCACGGTTGATGGGCCTGAGTATGAAACCATTGGCGCATGCTCTAATATGAGCATCTGGGATCCGTTGTGGATTTTAGAGTTCAATTTCTACTGTGATACCTACGGGATCGATACCATCTCAGCAGGGACCGCTACGGCGTTTTATATGGAGATGTATGAGTATGGAATTTTAAACAAGGAGCGATGTGATGGACTGGAGCTGTGCTTCGGAAACGCGGATGCAGCGCTAACGCTGCTTCATCGAATCGCTCAGGGTGACAGCGGTGAGTTCATCAAGGTCGCAGCAAAAGGTGCACGACGGGTGAAAGATTGGATCATTCAGAACGGCTGGGGTGAAAAACAGCTCGTGGAGGACGCCGGCATGGAAAGCAAGGGGCTTGAGTTCTCCGAGTATGTCACCAAAGAGTCTTTGGCGATGCAAGGAGGATACGGGCTGACCCTGAAAGGACCGCAGCATGATGAAGCCTGGTTGATTTTCATGGACATGGTGAACAACGCGATTCCGACGTTTCAGATGAAAGCTGAAGCGCTTCATTATTTCCCGATGTGGCGGACCTGGTTTGGGCTTAACGGCCTCTGTAAGCTCCCCTGGAACGATGTTGAGCCGGCGAACAATGCAGAGAGCTCAGAGCCTTCAAAGGTCCCTGAGCATGTGCAGAACTACGTAGAGTATCAGAATGCGATGACTGGTTGGAACGTTACAAAGGAAGACCTTATTGCACAGAGTGAACGCTGTTATAACTGGCAGCGTGCGATGAATGTGTGGCTGGGGCGAGGGCAGCGAAAGGATGACTGGATCCCGTTCCGGGCGATGGGGCCAGTGACTGAAATGGAGTACGTATCACGGAAAGAACGATACGATAAATATCTTGTTGAAAAACTCGGAAAAGCTCAGAAAGACGTTGACAAAATGACAGTTCAAGAGAAACTTACGATTCTTTACGAGTTTCGTCGGAATCAGTATCAAAAACTCTCCGATGCGGTCTATTATCGCAGAGGATGGACACAAAACGGGATCCCCACCCCGCAGAAAATGAAACAACTTGGGTTTAGTGATAAAAAGATGCTCAAAATGTTGCAGGATAAGATTGACGATGATGAGAAAAAGGGGTTGAATGTCTGGGGTGGCATCTATGGAAAAGGGGAACAGCCTCCGATCACAGAGAAGCGATATTGGGAGAAGTGGAAGTAAATGGTTCAAAAAAAAGAAGCAATCTTTTCAGAGCAGAAAGGCATTTTCAGCATGGAAACAACCGTAAAGGCTTTACCGGTGGCTGACCCAGCACCGCTTGGTTTAATAGGTCTTGCTGTCGCGGCGTTGGTGCTTGCATCAGCTGACCTTCAGCTGGTGGCAAGTACTCCTTCAAAATCTTTGATGATCCCCTGGATCGTATTCTTTGGTGCGACCGCTCAGCTCATCGCTGGAGGTATGGAGTTTAAACGCAACAACATTTTTGGCGCAACTGTTTTTTCAGTCTATGCGATGACGATGTATTCGATTGCACTTACCTTGGTCATTAACAACTCGTCAGTCGTCACACCAGGGAACCTTGCGCATTATGCGTATGGCCTCATCGGCATTCTTGCCTTCAGCATCATTGCAACCATGGCATCGTTGATGACGAATAAGGCGCTGTTCGGTATATTGATCGCGGTTGATTTGGCGGTCGCTTTGCTCATTCCGCATTATCTCTACGAGATGTCTTCACTGCCTGCTGGCGTGTTCCTTCTGCTGACCTCGGTGTTATCGTTCTATGCTGCTGTGGCGGTCATTCTGAACACGATGGCGGGAAAGACGATCTTACCTCTTGGGAAGGCGCTCTGGATTCCAAAAAAATAACCTTGCATGGGAGATTCCAGTAAAAAATAATTGGCTTCACCAGAGGATTGCAGCGATCATAAATAAGGAGTTTTATCTCCTTCTTTGTTCTTTTGTCAGTGCGCTTTTTTAAAAAGGGCAAAATAAAATATATAAAAAAATTTATATACATGTGTCATCAATATATATTATTAGAGAATGGGGGCAATAGTCTTTTTAAAACACATCTCCTCACCACCTCACTAACGACCCCATTCTCCCACTATCACAATAAAAAACACATTTCAAGCAGGAGATATATCATCGACTTTTTTATAGTTTTTTAAATATTCAAAAAAATAAAATGAAAATGAGGAAGATAAAAAATTACGAGTGATTAAGTGCAGCTTTCTCCACCCCAATGGTCAGCGCCCGCTGACACAGATACAGATGCACCGTGGTTTGCGTCATGCAGAGATCATACACCACTTGAGGATCGCTCGGCCGTCGTTCTTGCCCAACCTCTATCGTGTAGGAAATAACCCCTCGTGCGCGATATAGCCAATTTTCTGAGCTGCCCAGGGTTCCTCCAAACCTCTGAAAGACATGATCCTTTTTCACAAACAAATAGTAATGATTTATCAACGAGATGTTTTCACCGACCGAGCGGAACAATGGCTCATCCGGTGTTTGTTTCGTGGTATGCATCCACGGATAGATGATGAACTCACCATACGAGTGGTAGGAAATCGAAAGGGAGATGTTGTGTACTTCTGCGAAGTTTTTAACGGCTTTGGTTTCATTTTCCGAAAAGGGATACGGACCACGATAATTGAAGCTTGAGTCAGGAAGAATGAACGGAAGGTTATAACTGACTGGGAAGATGTAGGCGAGGTACCACGGATCCCCGTAGTTCCGGTTGAGATTGACTCCATAGGAAGTGATGGTTGCACTCCTCCCGAATGGCCCATGGTTCGGCGCGCAGTTTTTCCGCGAATCAGCTTCAACCCCATCTGGGTTCACCATTGGGATAAGATAGATCTGCGTGCTGTTGATGGCGCTACGTACTTCAGGGAGACTGTTGTTTTGATACTGTTCAACCATGTAGCGGATGAAGAACAGACATATCTCAATCCCCGGTCTTTCATCGCCATGATGCGCTCCCATTAACAGGACACCAGGTTCATTTTCCTCCTGGTTTACGTTATCAGAAAGCTTCACCATCCACAGGTCCCTTCCTTCGTATGTCTTCCCAATCGAGCTTAAAGACATGATGTCAGAGTAGTTCTCCTGCAGTGAGTGCAGCTCATCAGTGAGTTCTTGATACGTATGATAATGGTATGGTTCAAATGAGACGGTATTAAATGTTTGAGGGATCAACGCACTCGATAAAGGAGCCAACAGAAAGAAAGCGATGCAGCACACAGCAGATAGTAATCGTTTATGCGAAAGCAAGGCAGTATTCTTCATAGGTAGTATCCCCATATATACTATAATTAGGAAGTATATATAATTTTTTTAACGAATCTCGATTTAGACCTGTAAGTAGATCTTAGCAAGGACGACAACTGTCGAAACAACAATGAGCAATGCCATGAATTGTTTTGTACCTGTGTTCATACAAGTTACCTCACTTCCGATTATGTCCCTCATTCTTTATATAGTGTCAGAATTCGTTTGGCAAAAACCAAATATTGATCAACAGAAAATTACTAACTGATCCCAGGGGTTCACTTCTTATATCTTGCGCTTTTTTATTCTAACGCGGAAGCCAAGAACTCCTAACAAAGGTTTAAATAAACAAGGATTATTTAAATCTCAATAGGAAGAAAACAGATGAAAGCACATCCTCTGACAGGGAAATGTCTGGCGGTTGGAATCATTCTACTGTTCATTGGAGTCAGTATTATTCCTACTCTTGCTCAGAGTGGGAAGGAGCCATCTCAATCGACATTTAGCGAGAATTGGTGGTATGTCGGTGGTTCAGGCCCAGGGAACTATACCGATATTCAGGATGCTATAGACAATGCAAGTGACGGAGACACCGTGTTTGTGTTCAATGGAACATACGTTGGTTATGTCATCCTCAACAAACCAATTAATCTCATCGGTGAGGATAAGAACACGACAGTTATCGCTGGATTTTTTGCCTATACCATTTCTATTGTCTCTGATGGGGTGACGATGAGTGGGTTTACTATTCAAAACAGTGGGCGGCTTGGTGAGGGCGTTAGAATAGATTCATCCTACAACAGCTTTTATAATAATATCATCGAGATCCCCAATGATAGAATACGGCTATCTGGCGACAACAACCTGTTCGCTGGTAACACCATCCTTGACAGCTATCTTTTTCTCTCTGGTGACCGCAACATCATTTCTGGCAACACCATTTCAAACATCTATTATGGTATTTACTTCATTGATGCTTCTGACAACATAATTTCAAATAATTCTTTTTTTGGTTCTGGTCTGTTTATCTCCGATGATACGGTTTGGAACAATAGTGTGACGAACAATACCGTGAATGGCAAACCACTCGTCTATGTCGATGACAAGTCCGATATGGTACTGAATGGTGATGCGGGGCAAATAGTTCTGGTCAATTGTACCAATATCACGGTACAAAACCAAGAGATATCCAACACGACGGTCGGCATCCAGCTCTGGGGATCCAGCAGCTGTGTCATCTCAGGGAACACCCTTGCAGGGAACCATTATGGTATTAGCCTGTATGGATGGAACAACACCATAGATGACAACACCATCACCGATAACTATTATGGCATCAGTCTTACTGGTGATCGCAACACCATCTCCGAAAACATAATCTCAGAAAACCAGGGTAACGGCCTCTACCTAGCGTATAGTGATCACAACAGCATTATCAAGAACACTATCACAAACAACTCATATAGCATACTGCTGGATTATGGATGTGATTTCAACAACCTTATCGACAACACCATCATAAACAACAGTCATGCTGGTATCGGTCTTTCTGGTGACAGCGCTACTATTATTTCTGGTAACACCATCTCAGATAATGCTGATGGCATAGACATCTCGTATAGCGATCGCAACACCATCATCAATAACACCATCACACAAAACAAGGGTAATGGCATAAACCTAGTTGACAGTGATTTCAATATCATCATCAATAACGATATCATCCACAACAATCAGGGAGGCATCCATCTATCTGGTGATAACAACACGATTGCTGCTAACACCATCACACACGACTATTGCGGCATATACGTCCTGAGACATCAGTTCAACACGATCACAGACAATGATATTGCTTGGAACAATGGGTCTGGTCTTTTCCTGAATCGTTCCATCGGTAACACTCTGTCCGGCAACAGCATTTCAAAAAATGGACACGGCATATATTTCGTGACATCGACCAACAATACGGTCCTGAACAACAACTTCCTGAGAAACAATCGACATGCTTTTTTTGAAAACTGTACAAACGTATGGATTCATAATTATTGGGGGAGGCCACGGGTATTGCCTAAACTCATTTTTGGAACCAGAAGTACGCAGAATAACAGACTGTTTCCACCAATGGATGTTGACTGGCATCCTGCACTAAAACCCTATGATATTCCAGATAAGAGTTAATCGGGAGTTTTATTATCTTCACTGTTTGTTTACCTGACGCCGTCCTCATATTATAGACATTACTTATGTAGTTATTTTGTAATTTTTCTGTTATGCCATTGTTCCGTGAAAGGTATATATAGTATCGTCGTCAGATATAGCCGTGATAACAAATATCACGGAAAAGGTAAGGATGATGAAAAAAATGGAAATATTGCTCGTGGAAGATAATGCAGATGATGCGGAGCTCACATCGTTGATATTTGAGAAGACCTGCAATATTCCAAAAAATAAGATTCATGTTTCAAAGGACGGGGTTGAAGCCTTGGAATACATATTTGGTTTTGCAGATGAAAATATAAATGGACACACTCCCTTGAAACGTCATCCAAACCTGATCGTTCTTGACCTTAAATTACCGAAGATAGACGGATTGGAAATACTCAAAACAATCAAATCACATCCAGAGACAAAAAACGTCCCTGTCATTGTCTTAACCGGTTCGAACGATTGGATGGATTGGACCAATGCTCATTCGTTCGATGTTGCGTACTATATTGATAAACCTCCGAAATCTTGTCAAATTGTTGATATAATAAAATTTGTAAATGTTGGAGTTACAATGCAAGGATTCAATCATGAAAGAAGAATGTTATGTACCCCATTCTACCCTTTAGGCGTCTCAAAGAAAGAGGACGATAAAAAATAAAGGAAAAAACAGAAAAAATACACCAAACGATGAGCTTTTAAATAATACGTGCCTATTCTCCTTTTGATGAAACCGGTTTTACAGGTAGCTTTAGACCTTCTCAACGCAGACCGAGCTATTGCTATTGCGCATGATGCAGTGAATGGGGGTGCTGACTGGCTGGAAGTAGGGACTCCGCTCATTAAAAGCGAAGGCATGGACATTGTCAGGCAGCTTCGAGAGCAGTTCCCGGGAAAGATTCTGGTCGCAGACATGAAAATCATGGATACCGGCGCTCTGGAGACGGAGATGGCCGCCAAAGCAGGTGCTGACGTCATTTGTCTTCTTGGTGTATCAGATGATAGCACCATTCGTGATGCGGTGAAATCCGCACGGAAATACGGCGTCAAGCTCATGGTTGATCTTATCGGCGTCCCTGATATAGCCAAACGAGCAAAGATGCTTGAGGCCCTTGGGGCTGATTATCTCTGCATTCATGTCGGTATCGATGAACAGATGCACGGGAAAAAACCTCGTCAAGTTCTTTCGTCACTAGCAAAACAGACCAGCCTTCCGATCGCGGTCGCTGGTGGACTGAACAGCGAAACAGTCGCAGACATGATAGGCGTCGGTGCATGCATCATCATCGTTGGTGGCGCGATTACAAAAGCAAAGAGTGTTACTGAGGCGACACGATTGATAAAAAAAGCAATGACGCAGAAAAAATCAATAAAGACCGATCTTTTTAAAAAATATGATACCACACAGTTGTGTGAAGCATTCAGACGGGTCTCTACCCCTAATATCTCCGATGCAATGCATAAGCAAGGAGCCCTGCAGGGGATACGACCGGTCATTCCTGGCTTTCATATGGTGGGACGTGCGCTGACGGTGCGGACCATGGATGGCGATTGGGCTAAACCTATTGAAGCAATCGATAAAGCAGACAAAGGATCGGTCCTGGTTGTGGATGTGAACCAGGGGAGAACCGCGGTGTGGGGGGAGCTGGCGACCTGGAGTGCATCGCTCAAGGGTTTGGCTGGTGTCGTCATCGACGGCGCAGTCCGAGATTATGATGATTTAATGAAAATCAAATTCCCGATCTTCTCTAGATATATCGTCCCTAATGCGGGGGAGCCAAAAGGATTCGGGGAGATCGGTGCTGAAATAATGTGCGGGGGTCAAATCGTGCGGACCGGTGACTGGATCATCGGTGATGATTCCGGAGTCGTTGTGGTTCCACAGGAGATTGCACAGGAGATAGCGAACCGAGCACTGGATGTGAAAGAACAGGAGAACCGCATCCGTGAAGAAATAAAACATGGTGGGTCGCTTGGCAGTGTGCTTAAGGTAAAAAAGTGGGAGAAAAAAGTCGGATGACCAAGGTCGTTTTTTTCATTAATCTAGAACATCTTCATCAAGCACTTACAGAATTTCCTCTTAAGAAGTTTGCTGAAAAAAAAGTCCCGGTGAAACTTCATATGGGGGAGAAGGGCAATCCATATTTTGTGAAACCTGACTTTGTGAAGCTTGTGGTTGATGAACTAAAGAATGTCTCTGCGGATCCTTTTCTTTTTGACACCACGGTTGCCTACCATGGATCGCGGCATACAAAACAAGAGTATCTGAAACTTGCTGACCATCACGGGTTTACTAAAGAAAACGTCGGCTGCAACGTCGCTATCGATGATTCCGGTGTGCCTACCGTCATCGAAGGACGGACCTTTCACGTCGCCAATCATCTGAAGGAAGCAACCCATATCTTTGCGCTTTCTCACGTGAAGGGACATATCCAATCAGGGATGGGTGGCGCAATCAAGAACTTTGGTATGGGTGGGGTGACCAAGGAAACAAAAATAAGAATCCATGATGGCAGCAGCCCCGTTTATCAGAAGGATGCCTGCACCTTCTGCGGCGTGTGTGCTGAGGTCTGTCCGTTCCACGCTATCAAGGTGACTAAGCATTCCTGGGTCTATCATGAGAACAAATGTTTCGGATGTGGTGTGTGCGTTGAAAATTGTCAGAACAATGCGCTGAAGAACCAGGATGCTGACATCCAGTTCCTTCTCGCGTGCTCCGCAAAGGCATGCGTGCAAGGTAAAAACGTGCTATATCTGAATGAGCTCAAACGTATCGCGAAAGGATGTGATTGCGATCCGAACGCAGGACCGGTCATCTGCCCTGATATCGGTTATCTGGTGAGCGACGACCCAGTAGCGATCGATAAAGCATCATTGGACCTTATCAACAAGGTTGTAGAAAACGTGTTTTTAAAAATCAACAGGATAGACCCGTTAAAACAAATAAAATATGGAGAGGAGATCGGGTTAGGATCATCCTCATATCAGCTGATTACGCTGTAGATTTATTTTATCAATGGTTTTCCAAGGGGAAGCACTGTTTTTCCGTAGGTTTCGTTTAATAATTCAGCGATAGCGACGTAGAACGCGCTCAGCCCGCAGATGATTCCCTCATAACCGATCCATGCGCCGCTGATGTATCCCCAGTCTCGTAGTGCGAGAAGGAAGAACAAGACAAATAATGATCCGAAGATGAACTGCAGACCAGTGTTCTTTTTCAGCGTTCCGATGAACATGCAGAAGGTGAAAAGTCCCCACATGAAGAAGTAAAATGCCATGAATCCAGTTTCTGTTGCCCCTGCTTTTGAGCCTGCGGCAATAAACGTAAGACTTGGGAACACCCAGAGTGCCACCAAGGATATCCAGAACAGGCCATAGGAGGTAAATGCGGTTGTCCCGAAGGTGTTTCCTTTTTTGAACTCCATGATTCCCGCGATGATCTGCGCAAGACCCCCATAGAAGATGCCCATGGCAAGGATCATTGCACTCACACCGTATGCACCGGTGTTATGGATGTTCAGCAGTACTGTTGTAATTCCAAAGCCCAGTAAACCAAGCGGCGCTGGGTTTGCTAATATGTTATTCTTTTCAACCATAATATGTCACTGTCCCGCTGAATAAAACAGTTGTTTAAAAATCTATCGAGAAAAACAACTATTTCCAAAGGATGACGACAAACCCGGTGAGAATCATTCCTAGAACGATCAGAATGGCAATAATCTTGATCGCCCAGCTTCGTAGGTTTTTTCTACTCATCTTCATGGTTTCTTCCTCTCAAGTTCAACATAAAAACCATCAAACGACAGGATGGTGCTGCCTTTTTTGCCTTTCAGACCTGCTTCCCGTTTCACCTGGATGTAGCCTGCTTTGAGCAGGCCTTCTTTTTTCGCTGCTTTTAGTCCGGGGATCTCTGAAAGAAGCATGTCTCCTTTCTTTTCGAGAGTCGTGATCAGTTGCTCTTGATGTGTTTTGATCCATTGGGCAATGGTGTTGCTTTCGGTCTTAAACGCAGGACCAAGTTTGGCAAACACCGGCTCAACAGCGGTGATGGTCTCCTGGATTTCTGGTTTTCCTGGGATGAATCTATGATCATCAGGGTATCGAAGGGTTGAAAAAATTATCGAGCCGTTGGTATTCAATCTGGTGATGATTTCTGAGGGCGCGTAGGTCGCCAGCGCTGGTATCGGTGCATTGAGTGCGATTCCTTGTTCGCTTTTCCATGCCCGCACCTTGGCGATGTAATCTTTTACTGATTCGCCTGCTTGTTCTTTTTCCTCATCGATAAGGATTGGCTGGGGCCAAGCAGAGAGATGGATGCTTCTGTCACCTTCTAATCCTTTGTAGACCGTAGAGAAAATCTCTTCGGTGATATGCGGGAAGAACGGGGCAAATAATTTCAGGATTCCTAATCCAACCGAATATAGGGTGTAGCGGATGCTCTCGACGTTTTCTTTGCTGTAGAGGGATCCTTTGATCATCTCAAGGTAATGGTCAGCCAGCTCATGCCAGAGGAAATATTCTATCTCTTTCATGGCTTGTGAGTAATCGAACACATCCATCTGCTGAGTGCATTTCTTGACAAGTTTGCTGTATTTTGTCAGGATCCATTGGTCGATATCCTGGATTTTTTTTGGTTTTGAAGGTTTTCCTTCTTTGACGATGTTGCCGATGAACTGTTGCACGTTCCAGAGTTTCCGCAGGAGTTTAGTTCCGCGAACCACGTCTTTTCGTCGGAACGGGTTGTCCTCGCCAAGGGCGCAGCTGGCCGCGTAGCAGCGGAACGCATCAGTCCCGTATTCATCGATGACCTGAAGTGGATCAATGACGTTGCCAAGGCTAGCATGCATCGGGGTGCCATCCTCAGAGAGGATGAATCCACCCATCATGATGCTTTCAAAGGGTTTTTCATCGGTGAGCAGCGTGCAGCGTAAAATCGTGTAAAACGCCCAGGTGCGGATGATGTCATGTGCCTGTGCACGTAGTGACATCGGGTAAAGAGCTTTGAATCTTTTTTCGTCACGGTGCCAGAACGTGTTGTAAAGGGGTGAGATGGAAGAGTCCATCCAGGTGTCAAAGACGTCCTCGCATCCTTTCAGATGACCACCGCATTTCGGACAAGTAGGAACTGGCGGTTTGTCGATCGTCGGATCAATGTAGCAATCCTCTTGTCTGGCAAGCACGACTTCTTCACATTTCTCACATTCCCACAAGGGGATTGGAGTTGCGAAGTAACGTTGTCTGGAAATCACCCAGTCCCATTCCAGGGAGCCGACCCAGTCTTCAAGCCGTATTTTCATAAACAACGGATGCCAAGCCATCGCGTTGCTCGCATCTAGAACCATTTGTTTGAACGGGATTGTTTTCAAAAACCATTGTTTCGCGTTGATGAACTCCACCGGTGTTTTGCATCGCCAGCAGACGCCTACGTTCTGTGCGAGCGGCTCTTGTTTCAGCAGCAACCCGCTCTGGGTCATATCCTGTATGACTGCTTTGCGGGCATCTTCGATTTTCAGCCCCTTGTATTTGCCGGTGATCGCTGTCATCTTTCCTTCTTCATCGATGCTCATCTCAAGAGGAAGTTTATATTTGAACACCCAGTTGAGGTCCTCTTTATCTCCGACCGTGCAGATCATGACCAGACCAGTCCCAAACTCCGGGTCTACCGCGTCGTCTTCAACGATTTTGACTTCTTTGTCAACCGTAGGGACCTTCACGGTCTGGCCGACAAGCCAAGCTGCTCGTTCATCGGTCGGATGCACCGCCACGATCTGGCAGGCTGCAAGCATCTCAGGTCGGGTGGTCGCTATTTCGATGTACGTTCCCTGTTTGTCTCTGCCGATTCCATGGAATTTCAAGAGATGTTCATCTGGTGATTTTGTAAAATAGAATTTTATGGTGTTAAGTTTAGTGGTCCGGTCGCTATAGACGACCTCTGCGTCAGCCATAGCGGTCATACAACGGGGGCACCAGTTCACCGGGAACTCACCTTTGTAGATATGACCTTTTTTGAACAGTTCGATAAATGATATCTGTGTAATCCTGCGGTAGTACTTCGCATCGGTCTGATAAAAAATCGAAGGATCCATGCTTTCCCCGAGACGAATGAACTGATGGGTCATGGTTGCGATATTCTTTTCAGCAAACTCAGAGCACAGCTTAGTGAACTTATGGCGATCGATGTCTTTACGGGTGATGTTGAGCTGTCGTTCGACACGCTCTTCAATCGGGATGCCGTTGACATCAAAACAAAGGGGGAAGAACACGTTGTATCCTTGCATGCGTTTGTACCGTGCCGCAAAATCGATATGAGTATAATGCACCGCGTGACCAGCATGCAGCGGGCCTGAAGCATACCGCGGGGGCACATCGATGCTGTAGGGTTTTTTAGTACTGTTAAAATCGAAATGATAGATTTTCAGCTCTTGCCATTGCTTCTGCCATTTCTCTTCCATGGCTTTCTGGTCGTAGTCTGTCATAGCAGCTTCCTCATAGGGAGCAGGTTTAGAACGCAGAGTAGATTTTTCTTTATTAACCTTATTATTCAGAAAATTTCTTGATACTCAATCAATATAAGTGACTCTGAAAAAATCTGCATGTTTGGTTCGACCTTCGTTTCGATAAAAATTTATAGTATAACTTGTTATTATATATTAATTTATATGGAGGAAAAGAAAAAACGACAAAAAAAATAATGGTTCTTGTAGTGACATTATTCTTATTTACAGTCGGATTGAGTGGTTGTCAGCAAAAGCTCTCTCGTGAAAAAAACGCTGAGGACACACTCTTAGATAGTTTTGTCGGGACATGGAAGACGTTTCAGCATAACGATCAAGAATATACTTACATTCCGTCTCGATTGAATTATTTCAACGATTCGATTACCATTACCTTTTTTTCAGATCGCACTCTCTCATGGGATATCGAAGAAACTTGGATCATAAGAGATACGACTGACCCAGGTCAGAATCAGGAACAGTTTAAGGAATATACATACCCAGGTTACTACAAGATGCTAGCTGGAAAACTTGTGATAACATCATATGGGGTTGGTTTTTATAATTATATTTTTTCAAATAATTCTCAAAATCTGACATTAACACCTATCTTCGATGTTCCGGATGCAATACAATGGAGAAGAAATCAGACGATGATTCTGATAAAATCTAAAGAACAAAATCAGCAAAGTGTAGAGGAACAAAATACAGCAAGTAATACATCACGCGAATTTTATGGAACATGGATGACACAAATCACTGGTGAAGTAAACGACGGGAGCCAGATTAACCGTTATAATGATTCTGTTCTGATAACATTCTTCTCAAATGGCTTTTTTTCATGGGTGATGAATAGAACGGGTAATTTTCAATGGATATCGGTTTACTCATCAGAATGGCACTCATATAACGAAACCTACACGTTTAATGGGTATTATGAGATCAAAGGCAAAAAACTTGTACTCACCGCTCTAGGTGTTGGTATATTTATTTTTTTCTTTTCAAACAATTCTCTTACGTTGACATTAACACCGATCTATTGTAAGAATCTTTTATTACATGATTTTCCAGTCGAGTTCTATGCTCAGACGTTGATTCTGAAAAAACAAAGTGAAAGTTATCAACAAAATTCTGAGGAAAAAAACCCAGACGAAAACGTAAGTAGGTTTGTAGGAGCATGGAAAACCTCAAAGACGGCTAACGATTCATCATATTTTATCATTTATAACGATACCCTCACCCTCTATTCAGAAGGTTTTGTCATCTTGATGATTAATACGACAATAATATCTGAAAAAGATAGGCAGAATTGGAGTCAAAAATATCAGGGTTATTATGATTTAAAATCCGGAAAATTCGTAATCACAGCAACCTCAGTATTTATTTCTAATTTTTCATTTTCCAATGATTCGTCTACACTGATATTAACACCTCTCTTTAAAGAACACCATTCGTTCCTTGGATTTGATAGTGAAAGGATACTTCTTACAAAAAAATAAGAGCAGCTAAGATCAATATTTCATTATAGACATAACTCTCGATTTCATTACTTACATTTTGTCTTTTATATCGTCATGCAATAATTTTATAATAACCTTATCTATTACCGTTACCGGATGCGACATCACTCTACCGTGGAGGGATATTTTGCCGGAAGCAATCGCCTATGAACTAGCTAAAAAACAAAAAGAAATCTCAGTTGCAGAATTCTTCGAACGAAATAAACATATCCTGGGTTTTGGGAACCCGACCAGAGCACTCATCACCAGTGTGAAAGAAGGAGTGGACAACGCTCTTGACGCCTGCGAGGAATCCGGTATCCTCCCTGATATCTATGTAGAAATAAAAAATACAACAGAAGAAGAATGCGTCGTCATCGT
The DNA here is from genome assembly GCA_003942085.1 of Thermoplasmata archaeon. GTDB lineage: Archaea > Thermoplasmatota > E2 > DHVEG-1 > DHVEG-1 > SM1-50. The sequence goes on from DQIQ01000014.1 coordinate 27,630, forward strand.
GGAAGATAATGGTCCAGGTATCATCAAACAGCAGATCCCTCATATTTTCGCCCGATTGCTCTATGGCTCACGGTTTCATGCGGTTCGACAGAGCAGAGGACAACAAGGGATTGGCATTTCAGCGGTTGTCTTGTACGGACAACTTACGACAGGAAAGCATGCGAAGATCATATCAAAGATCCAAGCAGACCAACCCGCAGTTGTCGTTGAACTCGCGATTGATACGAATAAGAACCGTGGTGAGGTCCAACATCAGGAGATCATGCATTGGGACAAACCATCTGGGACCCGTATCGAGGTGAGTCTGAACGCGGATTACAAACGAGGAAAACGGTTTGTTTATGAGTATCTTCAAAGCACATCCATCGTAAACCCGCATGCACGGATCGTCTTTAAAGAATCTGACGGCACCGAGCATGTCTTTGAGCGGACCGCAGAGATATTACCAAAGAAAAGCGAGGAGATCCGTCCGCACCCATATGGTGTTGAACTAGGAACCTTAATAAAGATGTCTAAGGAGACGAAAGCACGGAAGCTTGCGTCATTTCTAAAAAGCGATTTCAGCAGCATGGGTGATCGCACCGCTGATGCGGTCTGTGATGAGGCAAAACTTGACCGCAACCTCAACCCTGCTGATATGTCTCGTGAACAGTTCTTGTTCGTGCATCAGGCATTCAAACGAGTAAAGATCATGGCACCGCCGACCGAATGCCTCTCCCCGATCGGTGAGACCCTTATCCGCCGCAGCCTGAAGAGTGAAACAAAAGAAATCTCCCCGGAGTTTATTTTTACTGCCTCACGGCCTGCCTCGGTGTTTTCAGGCAATCCGTTCCAGGTGGAGGTCGGGATCGTCTATGGTGGGAACCTTCCGAAGGATAAACAAGTAAGGATCCTTCGGTTCGCCAATCGCATCCCCTTGCTCTATCAGCAGGGTGATTGTGCGATTACGACTGCGATTGCGTCGATCGACTGGCGCAGGTACGGCCTTGACCAGCCATCAGGCAGCGGTATCCCGATTGGTCCAGCAATCTTTCTGACCCATGTCGCATCCACGCAGATCCCGTACACATCAGAAAGCAAGGAAGCGATCGCTGATATCGAAGAAATAGAAAACGAGATCAGACTGGCGTTTCGTGAGGTCGCACGAAAAGTCCAGACGCATATCAACAAGAAAGTAAAACGGGTAAAAACCCGTGAGAAATTCGATTTAATTACAAAAATCCTACCAGAGATTGCAAAGAAATCCGCTCATATGCTCAACAAACCGATTCCTTCGCTGGAGAAGGTGATTACCAGAATCATGGATATCGTCTGGATCGAGGATGTGGTCGAGTATGAAAAAGTCCGGGGTAAACCAGTGCAGACGAAGCTTGATGCATCCGATCCTTCAGGGAAAGCAGAGAGCGGCGGGTGGATTGCAAAAAGCACGATTATGGTGGTGAACTATAAGAGCAAGCCTCAGAAGTTCAACCTGTATGCTCTTTTTCCAAAGGATGCAGTGGTCGGCGAGGTGAAACCCAAACCAACCAAGGTGACCGACTCGTTCATCAAATGGAGTCTGGAGAGTATAGAACCTACCAATAAGATCGATATTTATTTTGAGCTGGCTGGTCTGAACAAAGGTGATTTTGATGAAAACGATCTGTATGTGCAGAACATCAACCCGTCGTTTGTGATCGGGGCTGACAAATGGGAAGGTGAATAGGAGTATGGTGCGTGATTACTCAGGGGTTATAACCAAGATTGATTCGATCGCTGCAAAGGTGTATGCTGATTTAGTAAAAGCTGAAATCCCGGCGTTGCAGCTGTCGACCCGTACAAAAGCAAACATCAGGTTTGATGATGATCTCAATGTGTGGAAATACGGCAAGAACAAGACCGAGCGGTCTGCTAACTCTCTGGATGGTGCGTACATGTTGCTTCGTACGATGTACCTGGTGGATTTTATCAAGGATATGATCAAGGATAAAAAATCTTCGACGTTAAGAGAAACGTATTACATCTCAGAGGGATGGAATCTTGCGAAGTTCAGCAGTCAGAACGAATCTGATCTGCTTGCGGAGGACCTTGAGGTGATCACCGGGTGCATGCGTGAGGATTTTAAGCTCCGACCTGAGGAGGACGGTGCTCGGGTGATTGGCAATGTGGTCGTCGAGGAGGTGACCAGGAACAACGAAAAGAAGAGGATCCACTGTCAGGATGATGTCGGGGATGCTGGTTACGGGATCCCCTATAACGTGGAGAAGGAAAAACTCAACTTCAAAGAGGTTGACGCTGATTTTATTGTCGCCATAGAGACCGGGGGTATGTTTGATCGGCTTGTGGAAAACGGGTTTGATACCGATTCCCGTGCCATCTTGGTCCATCTTAAGGGACAGCCGGCGCGGTCGACACGACGGTTCATTAAACGCTTAAATGAGGAAAAGAAGCTTCCGGTGCTGGTGTTCACCGATTGTGACCCATGGAGTTTCCGTATCTACGGCAGTGTCGCGTACGGTGCGATTAAGACTGCTCATATCTCTGAGTATCTGGCGACACCCGCGGCGCAGTACCTCGGCGTGACACCATCCGACATCGAAAACTACAAGCTACCGACCGATACGTTGACGACCGAGGATATCGCAGCGTTGAAAAGCGAGCTGGATGATCCTAGGTTCCAAGACCAGTTCTGGAAACATGAAATCAAACTTCAGTTGACCCTTGGGAAGAAATCTGAGCAGCAGGCGCTAGCAAAATACGGTCTTGATTATGTGACAGACACATACCTGCCAGAAAAACTCGTGGAAATGGGGATGTTAAAAAAGTAGGCTTGTTTATTGTTTTTGTCCCCACAGGTCGTTGGAGGGTATCATCTGGTAGCGGATGTTCAACACCTTTGTCTCATCTATGAGGATGTAGGTTTTGCTGAAGATACCGCCTTTAGCATCCAGAGGAACCGTGAAGTTGACCAGTTCTTTTCCTTGAATATACGATGATTGTTTTTGTTTCTCTGGTAATTGATGTTTCTTTTTTGTAAGCAGATAATGAAGAAGGAATATCACTTCAAGGCCGATGACAGCGCCGATGAGGACGATGGCAGAAAGAATCCACTGTTCGATGGTCAGGACCGCCCATTTACTCCCCTGCTGGAGAAAAAAAGCAACCATGATTACTAAAGCAGTCCAAAGTGAATAGATAACGGTTAATAAGAAAAGAAATTTTGATGCTCTGAGGTATCGGTGTTGTAGTTTTTCTTCATCGATGATGGGTTCTGTTGCAACCATTTCTTTTCCTACCGGTCCCCTTATGACTCATCGTCTTTAAAACTTTTTGTTTTGATGATAATTCTGAAGAGTGTGTTTATATATGACATTTCCTTATATTATCCTGCGTAGGGTGAGAGTATGAACCAGAGTGTGATCAAAGTTGGAGCATATTGCGTTGTTTTTCTGTTCATGACTGCTGCGTGGTCTGTTACATCAGCTCTTCCTATGAACCGCTCCGCTTCGATGCGTATGGAGCAGACGTTATACGTTGGAGGAGATGGTCTAGGGAATTATAGTAAAATTCAGGATGCCGTAGATAATGCATCTGATGGTGATACAGTGTTTGTGTATGACGATTCCGCACCGTACTATGAGAGCATTGCTATCAATGTCTCGATTCGTCTTCTTGGCGAAAACCGGAATACCACTAGCATCGAGGGAGGAAACCATGCAGTATCCATTTTTGTCGACGGGGTGACCGTGAGTGGATTTCGGATCAGTAACGTGGGTGATTTTTGGAACTGTTGCGGTTTTTATGTGACGTCTCAGGGGAACAATATTTCACGGAATAATATTATCAATAATCTTCGGATGAACGGGATTTTTCTGGATTGTGCTTCGTATAATACGATTTATGGAAACTTGATTGAAAACAACCGGTATCATGGGATTCGTCTAGAATATGCCACTCATAATGTGATTGAAAACAATATGCTTGTGAATAATAGAGGGTATGGTATTTATCTTTGGGAATCACCTGAAAACATTCTTGTTGGAAACACGGTACAGCAGAGTTTCTTTAACGGACTGATGCTTGGAGACAACAGTCGTAACAATACGATTTTTCATAACAACTTTATTGATAACCCTGGAAACGCGTATGATGGAACAGGTAACACCTGGGATGATGGTTCGGTTGGAAACTATTGGTCTGATTACACGGGATCAGATAATGATGGCAATGGTATTGGTGATAGCCCCTATTTTATTCCTGGGAATATCAGTCAAGATACGTTTCCGTTGATGGCGCCCTATGAAAAGGAAGCACCAAAGGTCGCAATTTCGATTTCTGGTCGTCTTGGGTTTACAATCTCGGTAAAAAACATAGGAGCAGATGATCTCCTTAATCTAAAGTGGTCTTCTCGGCTCACCGGGGGATTTTTACTTGCGCCCTCAGAGCGTTCTCATCAAGGGTCCGTCGTCTTTCTTTCTTCCGGTCAGACGCTGGTGATTCAAAAGGTGGGTATGTTGTTGGGATGTGGGGTCATCGAGGTTAATGTGACGGTCGGAAAAACTACGGAGTCGTTGCGAGGATTTTTACTCCTCGTCTTGTTCGTCCCTGTTTCAAAATAATGTGCTGTTTGAAAAGAACCGTAGAAAGATTCTTTGTTGATTATTCCAATACCTTTATATCCAAGGACTGACACATATATACATGCTAGTAAAAATCTAGCTTGAGGAGGTGTGCAACCTGGATATAAAGATTGTAGGGGCGGTGACTGATGAAAACGGACTTGAAGAAATTGAAAACATCGCCAAGGTCTTTGCCTATGAGCAAAGAATGAAAGATTATACCTCTCTTCTGTATGTACCGCAACAAAAAACAGAGGGGAAAAAAAGCATTGACAAAAAAATGGGGGAGACGAGTCGATTTATTCAAAACACCCAACCACGCAACCTGGTGAAAGGTTTGTGTTAGAGTAATCATTCTGTAGCAGGTTGATCTAACAGGAGAACCACTTTTTTTCTTTTCCTCATTTTCTATTTTTCCCTCAAGCTTTTGTTTAATAGAAAAAGTTTAAATTCCACAAACCTTTTCTTTAGGGCAAAGAGGTAGACAATGGTTGAATTTGAGACACTGAAAGCAGAGGAAGTAAAATTTGGAAAAAATAATTTCATCGAAGTTGCACGGAAGAAAGCTATCGGTGAATCGATCTCGAAAGAATTCGTCGCAATATCCCGCGGGTTTTATCTTTCAGATGGAACGAAGAAATGGAAATCATCCATCACGCTTCCCGATGAAGAAGATAAAAGGAAGCAGATTGCAACGTTAATTAACGACCTATAAGAATCATATTTCATATCGCAACTCCACGTATACAGGAAGAATCGAAACGCTGGTAGGTTGCTCGTTTTATTTTTTTTTTTTATTTTCAGTGTGTACTGGTTAGTGTTTGTATCGGACAAAATATTCTTCGTCTTGCCACACCGCATCATCAGGTTTCTTTCTGAAATAATAGATCTGCTTTGGTTCGAATGTACGTTGCTGAAGTGGAAGTGGTTTTGTGTGCTGCTCTTTGGGCTGCTGTTCAAAGAAATGCGGGAGTTTTTTACTGACAAATATCGTGACGATGACCTTAGCACAGAGCAACGCAAGCATTACTTCTACACACAGCAGGGTGACAGCGACACCCCATCCTGCTGTTAGGAATTGTTGAGAAATATCGTAGTGCTGGTAAAAAGAATTTAACGTAATCATCGTAATAAACGCGACACCCAGGTAAATGAAATACATGAGGTCAAGGGTGAGCGGTATTGATTTTTCACCCCGGTTAACAAACCCGTAGAGCTCATAGAGATGGAGTAACAATAAAAAGAATGCAGACGGACCAATAAGCAGGGAGAACATGTACAAGGTCGCATCCAGATCGGTCATCACGGCCCCGTAGATGAGATAGGAAAATGTCTGAAAGACGATGGCGACTAGACCAGCAAGAAGCAATGCATCGATGCTGTGTTGGATCTGAATTTCTTTGAGATAGTGTTGCGTGTCATGTAGTTGTACGGTTATTTTTTCAAGATCTCCTTTAGGTTGTTGGATGTGATCATCACTCATTTTACCCATCACCTCAAATGTTCCTTCCACTGATGTAATCGGAGCAGTAGTATAAAAATAGTCAAGGTGACATGGTGAAGAATCGCCAGTCTACAGGGATATTCCCAAGTGAACACAGTCAATTATTTTCGTCTATAATATAAGTGAATATATGGTGAAATGAAGGAAAATTGGTTCGTCTCATTCTTTAATAAAAAAACATAGATTTATTAAGGAGAGTCTCTATTGAACCATTTAAATCATTTAATAGGGGATCCTCATATGAAGAAATCGTTCATCGCACTAAGTCTTTGTCTGCTCCTGCTTGGCATGCCGATCGGGTTAAGTGATTGTGGCTGCACGCTCCCAGATGACCATACATCCCAACTACCTGGTCAACCATGGATGTCTGATGCTGATATTACCGCATTGCGGAACCAATCGATTGCGGAAGGTTGGACCTTCACTGTTGGGAAAAACCCTGCGACGGAGCGTCCGTTGTCTGAGCTCTGCGGTCTTGTCGAGCCGGAAAACTGGTGGGTTAATGCGTCTTTTGATCCGTGTACTCCGACCAGTGGTCTTCCATCTCGTTTTGACTGGCGGGAGCTTGGAGGTTGCCCAGCGATACGAAATCAAGGAGGATGCGGGAGTTGCTGGGCGTTTGGCTCGATGGCACCTCTTGAATGTAACATTCTCATTAAAGACCATAAGGAAGTGGATCTCTCAGAACAGTGGCTGGTAAGCTGTAACCTCAATGGATGGGGATGTAACGGTGGATGGTGGGCGCATGATTACTTTCAATGGAAAATGGACCGGTCGAATGGAACCGGTGCCGTGTTAGAGGAGGAATTTCCTTATCAAGCATTGGATGTTCCCTGCAATGGGCCGTATCATCATCCGTACATGATCGATTCCTGGCATTATGTTGGGTTTTCCCAGGGAGTCGCCCCTACCGATGCGATTAAACAAGCGATTCTGACCTATGGCCCTGTCTCGGTCGGTGTTGCGGTTACCGAGGCGTTCGGGGCGTACTCAGGCGGGGTCTTTAACGTAGATGATCCTCATGCGCAGATCAATCATGCGGTCGCCTTAGTCGGCTGGGACGACAGCCAAGGGACAAATGGATCCTGGATCCTTCGAAACTCCTGGGGTCCTGGGTGGGGTGAGGAAGGGTACATGCGCATCGAATATCGCGTCTGTAAGGTCGGGTATGGGGCCTGCTATGTGAATTATCCGGTGAAAACAAAAGTCGATATCTCCGGCGGCTTTCTCGGGCTGAATGTCGGGTTACGCAATGTGGGCAACACCCCGACGACCAATATCAAATGGAGCATTGTTTTGAAAGGCGGAATTTTTGGAGCAATCAACACCTCTGTCGGCGGCACTATAGACGCCTTAGATCCTGGGGTGGTGGTATATGAGAGAATCCCACGTCTTGGATTCGGACCTCTGAGCATCTCAGTTTATGCGGTACCAAAAAACGCAGGGAAAATGGTTAAACACGCTGAGGGTTTCTTATGTGGATTTCTGTTAATTGTTCCACAAAATTAATAAATACCTCCCCTTTCGGCTTCAGATATATTTTTAAACTCCTGGAAGAATATTCGCTACGCACGGGGTTGGCATGAAAAAAGAAAATTGCCCGTTCTGTGGACATCGATGGATTCGAAAATCATCAGAATCGATGATAGAATGCCCAAATTGTCAGACAGAATATTTCGTTTCACAAAGGCACGAAGAAACAGCGGATGAAGAAATCTTAGAGGAAGAAGAAACCATCGCTGATGAGTTCGAAGAGAGAAACCTTTAAGGCGTTTAGCTTTTTTTATCAGAATGGTTCATCAAATTTAAAAATACCTTGTTGATACCGATTCTGATGGTAGATGTACTCAGCGAGGAAAGTGCACTCGTATTGACCGGCATTATAATCACGTTTATCTCAAGCATGCTTTATACGATTAACGCTCAGGGTTTTGTTCACCGCGGGAAATACCGGAAAAAGGAAGAAGCGATCCTTATCTTCCTTGGCGCGACCATCTTCTTAGGGCTTATCACCCCAGTTATCAATGAGATATCCAAGTTGATTATACTGTACGTTCCGGTCATTACTATCGCCGGGGTGGTTCTGATGACGACCAATTTTGTTCTTCACTACAGCATCCCAAGCTGGAAGCAGACCTCGACAAAATCACTTCTCATTTATCTGCTTGGTTTATTTCTCTCGGTGTTGGGACTCCTGATAAGTATCTACGTCTAAAAGAAGGGAGAGCCGGTTTTTTTTTCTCGCTCTAGTCTACATGCTATGTTTTTTATTGTTTTTTGAAGCGGAAAACCGGTAAGAACTGTACAATATAATTTATATAGTATATTTTACACAATATAATATTGTATGATTCTTAACAACGAGGTGTAACCATGGATCCGATACTGCAATTTATATTTGGAGTGAGTCTCGCGATCGTTCTTCATGAATTAACACACCTGCTTACACTAATATACTATAACATTCCGTTTAAGGCGATTGTGCTGACCAAATGGTCTGCCATCGGATTTCTCGTTGACAACGAAACCTACGTGACCGATAACAAAAAACTACTGTTCCTGTATTTTTTACCAATCGTCTGGTGCCTGATGTATTTCATCAACCCTAGCGAGCCGTTCTTCGTCATGTTCCCGGTTGTCAATATCTTCGGCGGAATTGGTGATTTCTATAGTTTCTTTCGCATCATCATCGTACCACCAGAAAAAAGAATTGAGCTGGCCAACCGAAGCGATGACAAAGTGCTAAAAAAAATTATTTGGAGAAAGGATATCTCCGCACATAGCAGATTCTTCAATGGGAAATAAGCAGCGTTCCCCATCTTTTTTTTATGCAATTATCCGTATTGAGATGAGTTTGTAAAAGACTTGAGGCTTCTTTGTTCGATGAATTGAGTGTTGCAACAAGTCTCCACCTCGCAATTTCTATCTCTAGAACGTTAATGACAGATGGTTCTTCAAACCTTATCAGAAGAAGGTTGCGTAATCATCTGTTTTTGTGTCGTTTTGGCTATAAATTTATATACGTGACACGCATTAGCAATATGTAAGGAGGAAAAAGATCATGAACACATCGTTTTTTGGAAAGGTGTTAACGTTTATCATTGTCGTTTTATTTACCGGAATGAATTGTGTGTCAACCGTCGATAGTATAACCTTTAAAAAATGCGATTCAACAGGTGTTTTGAACTGGGCAACGATTGGAAATCCATGCCTTGAAAGACAAAAAACACCACAAATAAAACCTGACGGATTATCATCAACCTCCTGTCAACAAATCCAACCCGGTACCGTAACACCGCGACCAATTAACAACAGAGGAGAAGTTATCTTCAGTCAAGGATACTATCTTCCGACTGAATCCTGGAACTTTTACACAAGCGCATCAGAACCTGCGTATCTTGCTCAGGAAGACTTCTGGGGCCTCACCAGTGATATTGGTGACGTCGAATGGTACGGTCTGCCCTTGATTTATAACTACGGATGGACCCCCGGTGACCCAACAGGTATGACCTTTGAGATTAAATTCTTCGAAGACAATGCCGGTTCACCTGGTGCTGAAGTCGCAAGTTTCTCCGATCTCCAACCTGAGG
>DQIQ01000083.1 GCA_003942085.1 Thermoplasmata archaeon
GTTTTTTTCATCCGAAGGTAAGAATGGCGGAGAACACCGTTTTTGGAAATCAATCCTTCCAAAGGCTGGAATTGATGACCTGAACCTCAGAGACATACGAGAAGAAGGAGAGAGGAATCAACAGCGGCTAAGAGCCCTGTTAGAGCTAAATTACAAGGCACCCATTAGGATTGGCCTCTGCGTCTTAATTTCATTCCCAAGCGATGCGTCTGGGGACTATTCAGGTATCCAGGGTGTCAAAAGGCTGTTTGGATCGAAAGCCATGGCTGAGTTGGTGAAATATGAAAATGAGCGCGTCTTATCCGTGATCAAAGAGTTTGTGGCCCCTAACGGCGCAGTATTCACCTTTCATAGCGATGCCTGGAGTGGTCTAAAAAGATATCAGGATAGCGTCTACGATATATCCAAGGCCATGGCTGGACGTTTAGAGGGTAGGGTGGCTGAAATGCCAGAAATTCGATTGTTTGGCCTTCCTCCAACTCGGTTATCGGGACCAGCTGGGGAAGCCCTGAAGAAGTTTCTATCAGAAATCGGTCGGTGAAGGTCTACACCTACATCGTGAAACACAACAAGCGGATTAGTGCTTTCACTTTGGATTTGACATGGATGGCACGTAGAAGGTAAAAATAAGATACACTGAATAAATCTGCAATGAATTTGTATTGTTGGATTCTCTAAATACCATCCGACTGTATCACCAAAAGGTCTTTTCTGAGATAGTCGGAAACTATCCCAAAGCTTGATTGATCCAACAATCCATTCCTAACATCCCGCCCAAAACCACAAAATCTTCTAATTTTATATATTAATTAAAGTTTCCCGATAAATAGCCGATCTAAATAGATACGGAAAAGCCCACAAAATGGGAGGGGTCTTGGATAAAATCCTGCTGGAATATAAACATTGTCACTGCAACAAGATCGAGAAAAGAGTCACGATAACGTCGATGGCGTTTGCCGATTCCAACGAGACGGAAGTTTTCGGTGGAAACATTAGTTTGGCTTTTGACTGCGATCAAAAAGAAACTTGTGGAGTGCTTACCGTATTGGGCAAAGTCAGATCACTACACTGGGCGGAGTGCAGGCACCCGAAACTATCCGAGGTTCAGAAGCCGGTGGAAGATCAGTCTGCATGAGCAGTCTTACAACAAGACCGTTGGAACAATGGTCTTAGTGGGAGGAAATTGATGCATCCTCAAAGGGATTTAAAAGACATATCAAAAAAAATCGGAAGACTGCCCACTTTACCCGGCGTAGCGATGAAAATCCTGCAGGCCATGGGTCGAGACATTCCTAACATCATGGAAATATCTGAGATCATTTCATTGGATGCACCCCTGAGCGCTAAAGTCTTGAAGATGGTCAACTCACCTTTTTACGGCCTTGCCAACAAGATAACCTCCGTCCATCAGGCGATGGTGTACCTGGGGTTGAATACGGTTAAGAATCTGGCCCTTAGCTTTTCCGTGATAAAAACGTTTGAGCATAAAAACAAATCATCTTTTGACTACGTTCAGTTCTCGAAAGATTCGCTTGTAGGTGCTATAGCCGCCAAGTTATTAGCCGAAAAAACAAGCCGGCAGCATGGAGAAAACGCCTTTTTCCTGGGTCTTCTACAGAATATCGGCATGCCGATCATGGCTGAAAGCATGCCTGATCATTATAAAGAAGTCATCATGGAAACTAAGTCGAACGCGGCATCCTTGCACGAAGTCGAAAGCCAACTCTTAGGATTAAATCACATGGAAGTTGGCGAGTACGTCACTCATGCTTGGGGGTTACCCGCCAAACTAACGGTGCCTATCGGGGTGCATCATACCCCAAGGCGTTTGACATCCGGTTCATACGATATTTTATCCTTGATAAAAACACTCCATCTGTCTTCCTTGTATATAAATTTGTTTAACGGCTCAGACCCCAAAGCTAACTATGCTGAAATCGAAAATTGCATCCGCGATTACGAACTTAATTCGGTCATAAATAATTCAGTCACAGTTAAGGAGATCACTGAAGGCATTAAAAGCCTTTTTCCCATATTTGAGATAAAAATAGACGAGAAGAAGTATATCGACATCATCGAGACGGCCAGATACGAGTCGGATAAATTATCAAGCGACTTACTGAATCAGCTACACAATCAAAGCGAGTGCTTGGACCAACTCAAGCAGCAAGTATGCCTTGACGGCATGACCCAGCTTTATAATCACAAGCGCTTCCTGGAAATCCTGCACCAAGAAATCAGCCGTGCCATTCGCTACAAAACCCCCCTATGCGTCATAATAGCGGATGTGGATCATTTCAAATCGGTTAACGATTTTTTTGGGCATCAGGCAGGAGATCATGCATTGAAATGTGTGTCCTCTCAGCTAAAAAAACTGTTACGTGACTCAGATTATATCGCGCGCTATGGAGGTGAGGAGTTCGGCATTATCCTGCCCATGACGACACTCAAAGAGGCAATACAAACCGCAGAAAGATTGAGAAAGTCCATAGAATCAGAAAAAGTTGTTTACCGAGAGCGCTCTATTTCGGTTACCATGAGTTTTGGCATTGCATCATTAGAAAACAACCGACAAATCGATGTCGAGGGCTTTATCAAAATGGCCGATGAGGCTTTATATGATGCGAAGAACACCGGTCGGAATAAGTGCTGTCATTACAAGCTACAGAATCCGGAAAAAACTCAGGCATCCACTGTGCTGGTCATCGATGATGAAGAAGTCGTTCTTGTGACAGTTACCAAAATGCTGGGGCGTTTGGGATACGCAGTAATAGCCGCTAAATCAGGTCGGGAAGCCGCAAATTTTTTGCATCAAAAAGAGATAAAAATCGACTTAGTGATCATGGACATGGTAATGCCCGACACAAGCCCCGATCAAATACTAAAAGTTATCTACAATTTTAATCTCGAGTGCAAGGTGGTGCTTACAAGTGGTTATAATTTGAGCAGTGGAGGTAATGAAGATCTGTTGAACAAAACAAATGGTTTTCTACAAAAACCGTATCAATTTGCGGAATTGTCACGAATTGTTAAAGCGACATTGAACAATTAAAAAGGAAGGTCGAAAAAATGAAGGAAGATATCATTATTAAGAAAGTCGGCTTGAACCTCAAGCAAAATAAGAAATACATCGAAATCGAAATCCCCGGTGACGAGATTCTAAAATCGGTGGACGCGGATTCAAAAGATTTCGAAAACCTCGTGAAATTGAAAGTTATTGAATACATTAAATCGTTGTAATCAAATGACAAAAATATTCGGCGATTAATAGAATTTTGGAGGATCTTTGGATTTCTGGTGATTTCCTATAGATAATTGCAACCAAACGAATTTCCATCAAATTACGGATATCATCCTCTCTGGTAGAGGGCCGAATAAACTGTGTCTGGGTTATAACCTAACTGATGCGGCTGCTCCCTTGTAGATTACACATTTATATCCAATAGCACAGTGAACTGACGTCAAACGATAAATTTGACCGCGGCGATCAAGGTGAAGTAATCCGGCTTTTCTTTTTTGAGGGTGCACAAATAACTGTGTAACTGGCAATCTATAACCATTCAAAAGGAGGAGAAGATGGCCAGTACCAAATCAAAGCAGGACGCCCTCATCGACGAGTTGCTGCAAGACTGCCCGGATCCAAAGGACATTCAGGGTAAGAACGGGCTGCTCAAGCAACCTACCAAGCGGCTGGTCGAACGAACCCTGAAAGCCGAACTGACGGATCATCTGGGCTACGAGCCTCACGCACCGGAAGGTCATGGCTCTGGCAATAACCGCAACGGTATTCCCACTGTTGATTTGAATATTTGCTCTCTGCCTTATTTATGGCTCTTTACGATGTCGCCTATCGCTGCTTCTTCTACGACCGACCTGGCTTCTGCGGTCAAAATCCTTTCTGCGATCGTTTCCTGATCTATTTTCAATTTCATTGTCCAATTTGATATTTGCATCTAAATCAAGTGCTGGCTTTTCTTTTTCAAGCATACTGCTTTGTGTCATAGAATAAGAGACCATGTCAGCCTGAACGCCATATTTGTGGCTTAAAGGTTTATCGTATATTGAGATTTTTCTTCTTTTTGTATTTTATCAACGGGACTGGTCGTATGATGTTGGTATTTTACAAGCTGCGATACAAAATTGGCAATTTCCCCGAATGTTCCAATCAGGGATAGTTCGATCTTTCTTTTCCCAAGTACATTTCTTTTTGTGCGAACAACTTTTCCTTTAATCTTAATCTCTTTGTCGTCGAGGGTGATAAACGATATCGAAGTAAACTCAAATGAAGAGTTGCAGACTATTTCAATTGCAATATTTTCTCGGCTAACATCTGTGATACGGACTATGTTAAAAAATAAAGAATTTCCATCGGCATCGGTCGAAATGCATGATGCAGGGACTGATACTTTGATTCTATGACCCATTCTTTGTTCACCTGAAGCCGTATCCGTCTTATGATTGTTGACCTCTATTGTAGTCATTTCACTTTCTGTTGGTAAGGATTGTTTATACCTGTCAAGGTATGTGGGGAAGGCACGGAAAATTTGTTCACACTTTGTACACCTTACCTTTGATCCATTCGGATTCAAAATATGTTCATTCAAATTGAATTTTCTCGAACAGTTTATGCATTCAATAATCATTGTAATTCGGTCCATTCAGTGGTCATTTCAGACAATGAAAAGTATGCTTAACAACTTGGATTCAAATAAGTTTCAGTTATAGCTGTTTGGATTTGACAGAACTTCTACGATAATAATTGGCACGAACCATGTGTTTAACAAACTGGATGTTTTCATCAGGTGTGCCTTGAAAACTTATGCCAACATAAAATTTTCCGGACCCGGTCTCACGACAATAAGCGGCTTTCCCATTTATCTCGACTATTCGATCTTGTTCATCAGCCATGA
>DQIQ01000084.1 GCA_003942085.1 Thermoplasmata archaeon
GCATCGAGAAACTCTGAGGTTGACTGGAAGCGCTTGGCTGGATCTTTTTCAAGACATTTTAAGATAATCTTCTCTACTATTGCCGCATCAGAATTGAACTCTGATGGGGGAATCGGCTGCACCCTCATAATCGCATTTCCGACTTCAACAATACTCTCACCACCAAACGGAACCGAGCCAGTTACCAGTTCGTAGAAGACCACACCTAGTTGGTAGATATCGGTCCGTTCATCGGTCCTTCCAAACTCCGATGGAGAGACCTGTTCTGGAGCGGCATAGGAAAGTGAGAACCCTGCAATGCTGGAATTTTTTACCTCATTGGTAAGCACCTTACTCATCCCCCAGTCTGTAATTTTAGGAACGAAGTCTTTGTCAAGAAGGATATTGTGGGGCTTGATATCTCGGTGGATGAAACCCTGCTCATGAGCATATTTCAAACCGTCCGCTATACTTCTGATCAGGTGTACCGCTTTCCAGACGGGGATTGGTTTTTCGATCGCTTCGAGCGAATCGGGCACATACTCCATCTCAACAAAGAGAACAGGGAGGATATTAAGGGCCGTTACTTTTACGATATTGGGATGTCGCAGGGTCTCCCATGCCGCAATCTCATTTAAAAAGGATTTCCCGGTTATTTCATCGAAACTTATCGGGATCTTCACTGCCACCATTACAGAATCTGATTTTCGACGAGCGGAGAAAACCCATGCGATACCGCCTCTTCCGATATATTTAATCTCGGTATATTTATTTTCCAGTTCATTTGGGAAGTAGCTCATTTGTTCCGCTATAGATGTATAAGTCCTGGATGCTCCCGGGACTGCTGCACCTGTTTCGGGAAGCGTTGCAGCGGGGCTAATCCGGGGGGGGGACGTCCTCGAAATCTTTTGCTGGGGTGGTGTTTCTTGACTATTTGAGAGAACCTCCTGCCTGCTTTCTTGATGTTTTAGGTATCTGAAAATGATCAAAACTACTTCAATTGCGAGAAGCAGCACAATGAGTTCACCTACAAGGACGTCTGTAGGTGGTCTGATACCGGTTTTTTCTGCAGAGGTCTGGGGGGTTGAAGAGAGAATCGGGGTCGTTTCAGGAATGGTAGTAGGAGTGCGTGAAACCTGTGATATCCCCAGAAATGTCGGCAGAGGCATTGGTTGAGCTGTGGTTATCCCTCCCTTGGAAGGTACAACGTCATGGTAATAGGGAAATGGGTCCATCAGGGGAAATGCATCATTGATGGTCTGATTGAATTCAAGGATCTCATTCGGATTTGCTCCAATAATATACGAGGAATCACCAATCCCATCACCATTTTTATCCTTTCCACGGTAATTGCTCCAATAATTACCCATATAGCTCTGTTTATTATTACCGAGGTAGGTATACGTAAACTGATCAGGAGAAGACCAGACCGAAGTCGCGCTTTTGGAGATTACGTTCTCAGTGTTGTCAAAATTGTTGCGGAATATATGGTTTGAGAGAGAATATTTGTCAAGTTCAATACCGATTGAATTTTTTGATACGATATTTTCTTCAATCAGGTTATCGTTTGAGGATTCAAGTGCAATTCCGGACTCGCTGCTATTAGTAATATTATTGCCATAAATGGTATTATTCATCGCTGACTGGAGCAAGATACCTTTGGCAGTGTTCAGGACTGTATTGCGTCCGATGGTGTTCTCCCTGGACTTCACAAGGATGCCATTAAGTAACTCAATGTTCTGAAAGGTAAATCCTTCAACTCTGCAGCCATCGGCAAGAATTTCCATCGCGTTTCGTTTATTCGCTGGATCAATTATTGGTGCCCCGCCTCCGCTATCAATACCGATAAGATTTATCTTTTTATCGAGCAGGAGGTTTTCCCGGTAAGTCCCACTATTCACCAGAATTGTATCCCCGGGAATAGACTGATTAATCGCTTCCTGAATGCTGGTATATTCGGCACCTGTGGGAGCAACGGTATATTCTGATGCATCTGCTGCAGGTATGCTGATAATAGAAATGAGAGTGATTACAACTATATAGCAGATAAGGCGTTGTATCGGAATCATAGGCAGCGACTGTAATATTTTTTCTTGTTAAACCGAAGTTTTTTTATTATATTTTTCTCTCCTTCCGAGCAGAGATTCATCTGGGTATGTATCAGTTTTCCTGCGGGATGATAATGAGAAGTTTAACACCAAATAATCCTTTGGAGAACTCAATGAGATCTCCATCATGGATTAAAACACGTGTATTTTTTTCAAGACGCCGGGTGTTGAGTTTGGTACCTCCCGTGCTCCCACAGTCTTCGATGTGCCAACCCTCACTATTATGAAGAAATTTGCCGTGGGGTTTTGAAACCCTGGTCACTGCAGTATAACTATCAGAGAAAATGATATCGGTGTCAGGTGAAAACGCATCCTTGTGCTCAGGATCTACCCTGCCGATACGGATTTGGTCATGTTTCAATGTGAATACTTTCCCATCGTCAGGACCGCCAAGAACAATAGCGGTGGGTATATTTCCCAATATCTCTTTTGAAAGGGTTTTTTTCACTTCTTCCAAACGGCGGGAAATATCGCTTCCCATGATCTGGACCCGCGTGTTTGAAAAAATACCCAGATTCCTTATGATAGCTTCAAGCCCACCGGGCACTACGGAATATTCCCAGACCGGGTGAATACCCTTGGATGTTGGGGCACCCAGTCCTGCCTCTTTTTTGATCACACCTACACTCAGAAGTTTGTCAAGATGTTTTTTAGTATTTTCATAGCTGGTCTCGATCTCTTTTGATATGGCACGGACATCACGGGGCTTCTTTTCGAGAAATTTCAATATCCTGAGCCGTGCGCTACTTGAGAGCACATCGAGATACTCTGAAAGTTCTTCCAGTGAGTCTGAATCATCATGAACAATAATTGTCGGACTTTTGTCCGCAGGATTCATACCACTCCTCCAAGGTTATATCTTATTTGTATTCTATAACCTTATATTAAATAGAGTATAAGGTCGCAACAGTTAATATTCTCTGTATGTTCATAGTTATAACTCATAGTTTCAATAGTTCAACCATTATGATTTTGAGTATTTATCAGGACCTCCCATTGTACTATATGATCAGGTGATTCACGAAACGCAATCGGGGTTTCACCTACCCATCCAATGCACATTGAACCAGATTAAAACCCATACTTAAAGACAGCAAAAGGAACGTTCAAACAAGATCTCACTCCAGAGATAAAGGGATTCACATCCCTCTGCATCATACATTCATTAAAAGCGACAAATAATCTTTTTTAAAAGAAAGTGTTAGTTCCTTTTCATCCTGGTCAGAACACCATACATAACTGCAACAATTCCAATAGCCCCAATGGCAAGGATGCCAGCAGAAGGTGATTTCTGGGTACTTGTGGGATAGGGCGTTGGCACAGTAACAGTTTGTTTTGTGGTTGGAATCTTTGTCGTGTAGGTTGGTACGGTAGTTCCTTGGGTAAATTCTGTTGGGGAGGGCGTTACTTCGGCGGGTATGGAAAGCCGGACATTGTCAATATACCCCAATGCGTAAATATTCATCATGCCATAGTCCCCCTTGGAACCCACGTATAGCCTGTTCATTCCATTCAGGTTCTCGTTAGTGTTAATGTAATAACTCCAGATATTCTTCCCGGTTAACTTCTCACTGACAGACATAGTGACGATCTTGCGATCATCTTCGTATTTTACCGTAACGTGGTAGTTTTTGTTTAATTCATACTTTACAGTAGGACCGTTATAGGCAGTTGGACCCATTTCATTTGCCGCATGCTGGCTGTTCACTTCCATCAGTTTACTCCCGGGAGTCACAATGTGAAGCCACATGATCCTTCCATATTTCCCATTGTCAAACATTGAAAGAACATTGGGAGCCTTGGAGGGGTCCATCTCGGTTCCAGATAAACCGAACCTGAACGTCGCACCTTCATCTACCTGGGTAAGGTAGAGATCATAATCAAGGGTAAATGAACCCCTTTCGTAATCAACAGGAGTGTAGGCATAACCGCCAGTACTCGGTTCAACAGAAAAGTTGTACACCTCAAGGCTTGGATTCCAGTAATTAGTTGAAGGATTGTTGGTTATCCAGTGTGGATCTGAACTGAAGGAAGTCTGGTAAATCACATTGACAGCGTTATCATCTGAAAGAGCCTGCAGGGACGGGATGAATGCGAGCAGGCATGCAACAATGATAAGGTACTTTACATTTTTTTGTATCTTCATTTGGAATTCTCCTGACCGTTTCGTTGTTATCTAGTACTAGCTGAGCCTGATTATTCAAAATCCTGCTGTCCAGCAGATCAGGCAAATTTACTTTGATGTTGGGTTGATAGCCCGAATAATTATAGTATAGCTATGCTGCCCGTTCCTCTTTAAAAATATCGAACTATTAATAATCCCAGGCTCCGCAGTTTTTAAGATAGTATCTGTTTTCAAATGCTCATATCAACAAAACCGTAAGAGATGTTTGGTCAGGAATGATTACGCAATCACTATATTTATCTTTAAAATCACGCAATATTAGAGCGCAGAAATATGAGGATGCGATAATAGTCTAGCGGTAGGACAGGAGCTTCCCAAGCTTCTAACCCGGGTTCGATCCCCGGTTATCGCATTGGTACTATGGAGATGGAAGCCGAACGCAGTGCAATACGGATCATCGCGGAGAACCGCCAGGGCGTCCTGCGGGATATCGCGACAATTGTTGCTGAACAT
>DQIQ01000015.1 GCA_003942085.1 Thermoplasmata archaeon
AAAATGATTGACCGCCATTTCGTGTCCACTGATTGAATAAGGATTTTTTCTGATGTTAATCGTGATGATGCTAATGTTATCGGATGATTTGGCGAGTTTTTCAAGCTCGTGAATCTGCCCTTGCATTTCTCCCAGACATTCAATACAAAGAGGATCTTCTACTCCAGTGAAATGCAGGATGACTACTTTTCCAGCATAATCATGTAAAGAAAATTCTACACCATTCTCATCAGTTGCGGTAAAATCCGGTGCAGATGTCTTCTGGGTTTGATTTTCTGCAATGAGAGAAGGTGAAAAAACAATCCCTAGCATGATGATAATAAGCAAAAAATAACATGAGGTAGCTAATCGTTTCATTGAATCATTTCTCACTATTTACACTATAATAGTAAATGCTGTCTTTAATCCAGGTTTCCATTTCCGTATCTGCGACGTCTCCTTCCCAGCTATGCCAACCAATTTTTACTTCTCCTCCATCATTTATACGGGTAAAAACACCAGTGAATGCTATATAGTGCGGTTCCCCATTTGAATCATAATAGAACGCTTCATTAAATTTCTGTAAAATATCTTCTGTAGCAACTCCATAACCCTCAAAAGGGTTGTCAAGGTCGTAAAATACTGCATCTTCTCCATATGTTTCTCTAAGAGCTTTAACACGGTCTGCCTGTGGTGTACATGCAGCGCATCCTGTTCTGTGGCATACAAAAACTACTGGTTTTTCTTTTAAGTCTTCTGTAATCCATGTTAGATGTTGAACACTTTGACCAGCAGAAGGACCACCGACAGGGAAATTAATCCAGAAATTGTCAGATCCTGTTCCTACTGAATACGCTGGTGTATAGTTATTCATCCATGATGAACCATTCGAGTTATTATTGGAATTATCACTTGTACACCCGCTTAACAACACAAAACTTGCAATAAAAAATAATGATGCCGCGACCCCATATGATTTTTTATTCTTCATTTTTTCAATTTCTCCTTAACCGCATTCTCAACCTTAACAATGTCTTTGTCTTCAAGATGAAAATCTGATGTTTTCCGAATACCTAACTCTGTAACAACAAGATGTATAGTGACAGGGCACTCTGCATGCTCTAGGGTTTTTCTTGCACAATGTACGGGGCAGCCATCGACAGCAACGATTTTTTTAACCGCTCTTGTTGCTTCTGCAAAACCGCTGATATGTCCACCAATACCTGCGAGACAAGACATGCCACCGATACCTTGACTTGATAGTTTCTTTGCTGTTTCGTTTGCTATTTGTCCAACATTTGATCCACCAGAACAAGGGAAGATTAAAACCTCGTCAGTCTCACAGAGACATTTGTCTTTTTTCATCAGTCATTCACTTCTTTTGAAGGAGTTTTTTGATCTCGTTAGGACTTGGAATATGTCCAACGATCTTTGCTTGTCCGTCGATAAACACAGCCGGGGTCATCCTCACCCCACGGTTAACGATCTCTTGAAGATCTTCTATTTTGACGATCTCTGCTTGTATCCCTAGTTCGTCAACAGCTTTTCTCACGTTTTTCTCGGTTGCCTTGCATTTCGGACAACCCGCGCCTAAGATTTCGATTTTCATTTTTTTTTACCTCTCTAGCCCATGATAAAATTAAACAAATATCCTGTGAAGATAATCCCGAGTCCTACGATCGCTGCAAATATGAGGATGAGCCTGACCTTCATCACTTTCCTTAAAATCAAGAACTCTGGCAATGATAATCCGGTGACTGCCATCATAAATGCAAGAGTTGTCCCCATGGCTACTCCTTTTTCAGTTAATGCACTTACCAAAGGTATTATTCCTGCTGCATTGGAATACAAGGGAATGCCGATAAGAGTTGCCAGAGGCACAGCGTACCATTTATCCGCACCAGCATATTGCGCAAGGAAATCCATGGGAACATAACCATGGATCCATGCTCCTATACCAATGCCGATAATGACGTAAATCCATACTCTTTTTAAGATATCAAAAACATATGTTTTTGCGTAGTTAATCCGTTCCTTAAGAGTCATCTCTTTTATTTCCTGCTCTGCCTTCGCCTTATTCTTAAAGACAAAGTCTTCGACCAGATTCTCCACCTTTAATTTTCCTATGAGGATTCCAGCAAATATTGCTATGAGTATCCCACTTATCATGTAAAGGAGGGCGATCTCCCAGCCAAACATTCCAAATAGTAAGATTAAGGCAACCTCATTGATCATCGGAGAAGCCACAAGGAACGAAAATGTAACACCCAACGGTACCCCTACTTCAACAAATCCCAGGAAAAGAGGGACTGCACTGCAGGAACAAAAGGGAGTAATAACTCCAAGAAATGAAGCGAGAACATTACCAACGTATTCATTCTGACGAGACAGGATCTTTCGTACCTTCTCCGGAGGAAGATAGGTTCTTATGAGCGATACCACAAATATGATGAGTGAAAGAAGTATGAATATCTTGATGACATCATAGATGAAAAAATTCACTGCATTTGCCAACAATGATCCCTTCGGAATGGAAAATACTGAATACGTAAGCCAGTCTGCGAATACTTGGATCGGATAAAAGATATCCATCTTAAGCTCCTTTAGTAATTAGCAGTTTTTTTCTTGTTCTCAGCGCTATCCATACTATCGTTAGCATGACTGGAATTTCGATGAGAGGCCCGACCACGGTAGACACAGCAACCATAGGCATCGTCGCAAAAGCAGTCAATGCTATTGCTATCGCTAACTCAAAGTTTCTTCCTGTGCAGTGAAATCCCATCGTGGACGAGTCGCTATAATTATAGCCTAGTCGTCTGCAGGTATGATAAACGATGTTGTAAAGTAGGAAGAAGAACAGTACAACGGGGATGGCCATCTGCCAGATAAGATTCGGGTTATCAAGAATGACCCCGCCCTTCAGGGAGAACATGACAACCATTGTGAAGAGTAACGCGAGAAGCTGCATTGAATTGAAATACGGGATGAGTTTTTCATTAAGCCAGCTCTCTGACTTGTGCTTGATTACGAGCCTTCTGGTGATGACGCCGAAGAGAAGTGGCAACCCTAAATACAAGAGGACACTCTGCCCAATCAGCATGATATCGATGGCCACATATGTGCCCACAAGAAGTGCGATGTAGAACGGGGTTGTTATCACTTGGATGATGGAATTCCAGGCCATAAGCACTATTCCAAGTGGACCGTTTCCCTTCGCAAGATCAGTCCAGACTAGCACCATTGCTATACACGGTGCAACACCTAATAGTATCAGGCCAGTCCAAAGATAATTGGCAGTCGTCGGGTCTATTAATCCGAAATATGGGAGAATCATCTTGAAGAACAGCAGACCGAGAAAGTACAACAAGAACGGATTGACCGCGTAGTTGAAGAACACGATGATACCGACCTGCTTCTTGCTCTTTAGAGCTGCCTTGAGCTCTCCTAGCTCGATCTTCGTCATTGCTGGGTAAATCATCAGGAATAGTCCGATGGGGATGCCTATGCCGAGGTTCTTGCTGAAATCCGGAAAATATTTACCGAGTAAAAGACCGATGGCAATGCAGATAACAACCCAGACCGCAAGAAGTTTTTCAATCCAACCAAGTTTGCTATCCTTACCGCTCACGCAGATTTTCCCTCTGTACGCACGAGAACTTTTTTCATACGGTTATCGTCTTCATTTTTTTTACTGAATCAATGACATCGAAGATTTTCTTGTTAGATGCCTTAAGTAGAATTCTTGTTCCTTCTCTTCGTTCATCGACAAGACCAGCGATTTTCAGCACTTTCAAATGTTGAGAAACATTTGGTTGTGATTTTCCGGTGTAGGGAATCACCTGGCAAATGCACTTTTCGCCATCTTTGATACATTCGAGAATTTTCAGTCGTGTGGGATCAGCTAATGCTTTGAAAACATCAACCTCATTCATAATAAGTATATAAGTAAATTTGAATATTTAAATATTACTATATCTTCCCTTAAGTGGCTTTTTATCCTATACTGCAAGAGCCCCGTGCGGGATCGCTTTTTCGTATTATTAAACTGGAGGAAAAATGATTCATAAAATGTAAGAAAATTTAATAAAAATTAACAATGACACGTGTTAACATGAAGCCGCTGGAGGGAATTGAACCCTCGACCTATTCCTTACCAAGGAATCGCTATACCTCTAAGCCACAGCGGCATGTGTTTTATACGGCCCTAATACCAAAAGGGGTTATTTTACTTTTTTCCCTCAGATTCCTCTAAAACAGCTTAAAAGTGTAAAGAAAAGGCATACTGGTTCTGATTTGTTTAATCCTCTTGTAAAATGAGGATTGACTTTACAAAAGAGGATGGTGTTCTAAAATCTATGATGCTCCATGCCCCATCTCCTGGTATCACATTGCCTTGGATGTTCTCGTTTTCAGGAATTCCATGAAAAATAGCAGAGGTATTCAACGCCAACATCACACTATCCCCTTGATTAATAACGGGTGTGTTTTGACTGCAGGAGCTATCATCATCTTTTAAAACGATACACCCAAACTCTGATGAAAAAGAGGAGAACGCATCTGCAGTAAAAAGATCAGCCAACCCTGATTTTCCATCCACCCAATGCCCTGAAGAGTACTGCAAGACGCATTTTATTGACGTATTGGAAAGTTCAATAATGGTTCGATCCAGGCCGATATCTGGAGACCCTGCGCGAGGCGTGATGATAATAACGATTTTATCGATGAGACCTGAAGAGTTATGACCTTCGATCGTTGAAATCTTTAAACCGGTCGCCACGTCTTGAATGGTCTGCCTGCCGGTAGTCCCTGACTTGATCTGAAGCTCTGAGCCTGTTGATAATATAATGTACGCAGCAATTCCAGCAACCAGAACCATAGCTATGAAAATGATCATGGCACCGATTCCAATAGCTCCCCTCTGATGTAATCTAACCTTCGTATGAAGTTACCTCTTTTTTCCCTTACTATCCGAAAACGTGATAGTACTATTTGAGAGTTATGAAAAATCCTAGTTTTCTTGAGATATAACAATTCACTATCTCATACAAATCTGAGTATAATGGCAATGTATTTGAGAAGAATCAGTATTTCACACCTGGTGACTCTTATGAAAATCGTTGATTTACCAGATGTACAATCAAGACTTGCCTCGTCATCTTTTATGCTAACTAGAGTAGGTGTTACTGGTGTGAAAAAATTGGTTCATATTCAACGACCAAATAAAAAATCAGTGCTTCCTCTGACGGTAACCATGGAACTTTTTGTTGACCTGCCCGCCTCTCAAAAAGGCAGTCATATGTCTCGAAACCTTGAACTTGTATCCGAGATCATCGATCAGACCCTAAAAACACCGGTGTCTGATTTAGAATCGTTTTGCGCGGAGACCGCAGAACTCCTTCTTAAAAAACACGAGTACGCGACAGTCTCCGAAGTCAAAGCAGAGGCAGATTATTTTTTAGATGTCATCTATCCTTCTGGTCAAAAAGGATCTGAGCCGTATAAGCTAGTAGCAGAAGCACGGGCAAAGAGTAATGGCGAGCTCAAAAAACTCATCGGTGTCAAAGTGATCGGAATGACCGCGTGCCCCTGTGCGATGGAAGTCGTTCGAAAACTCGATGCTCGAGAGATGAACCGGTCTGCTCCAACACACAACCAGCGAAATATCGGAACACTGATGATCGAGGTGCCGCGAGGCACAACAGTTGTAGATGCTGATGATTTGATAGGGATCGTCGAAAGATCATTCAGCAGCCCAACCTACAGTATTTTAAAACGAAAGGAAGAAGCTGAGCTTGTCATCAAGGCTCATAATAAACCAAAATTCGTAGAAGATGTCGTGCGTGATATCCTAAGTGCGGTATTGAAAACCTACAAGGGTCTCCCTGATGAAGTCATCGTAATAGTGCAGAGTGAAAGCGAGGAGTCAATCCATAAGCATAATGCGTTTGCTGAGCGGGTCACAACTCTGGGCGAACTACGAAAATAACTCTTTAGTACCAAACCCACCATAGTCTTTTTGAAAAGAAAGTTTAAAAATATAAGAGGATTACACTCCCGTATGACAAAATATCATATTGCCTTACTCCCAGGGGACGGCGTTGGAAAGGACGTCATGGACGCAGCAAAAATTGTTCTTGATATCATCGATTTTAATGCCGAATACACCTACGGTGATATCGGATGGGAATTCTGGAAAAAAGAAGGGAATCCTCTGCCTGATAGAACCTTGTCTTTACTAAAAGAAACCGATTGTTGTCTTTTTGGGGCGATAACCTCAAAACCAAAGGACGATGCACAAAGAGAACTCGCTCCTGAACTAAGTAACAAAGGTTTAGTCTACTCCAGTGCGATCGTGAGACTGCGGCAGGAGTTTAACCTTCATACCAACATCAGACCCTGTAAGGCGTACCTGGGGAACCCCTTGAACTATCGGGATGACATTGATCTTGTTGTATTCAGAGAAAACACTGAGGATCTCTACTCTGGTGTGGAATTTCGACCATTGCCAAAACAAGTCTTTGATGCACTCATGACTCATAAGAAAATGAAGCGATTCGCGCAAACTCCGTTAGATGATATCGCGGTGTCTTGCAGGATATTTACAAAGAAAGCCTGCCAGAGCATCGTACGGCAGGCATTTACCTACGCAAAAGAACACAAACGACGATCAGTCACTCTTGTCGAAAAGCCTAATGTGATCCGGGAGACTAGTGGTATGATGGTTGAGGAGGCACGGAAAATCGCAAGTGAATACCCTGATATTAAATATCAGGAGACCAACGTCGATGCTATGTGCATGTGGTTGGTGAAAAACCCGCAGGATTACGACGTTTTAGTCTCATCTAACATGTTTGGTGACATCATCTCAGATCTTGCTGCACAGCTGGTTGGCGGCCTTGGTTTTGCCTCAAGCGGGAATATCGGTGACTCCTACGCGGTTTTTGAGCCGACCCATGGGTCTGCGCCGAAATACGCGGGGATGTACAAGGTTAACCCGATGGCTATGCTTCTTACCATTACTTTGATGCTGGATTGGCTTGGGGAGAAGAAACCTGCCAAAAAGCTCGAAAATGCTATCGCCCAGGTGATCAAAGAAAACAAAATCAGAACCTATGATGTCGGTGGATCAAATACAAGCCTTGAAGTTGCCAGGGAAGTCGCGAAGAAATTCGATGAATCCTAAGCGGAGTTACCTCTTTTCAATTAATCGAATAATCCTTTGATTTCTTCTCGTAATATCATAATTTAGAAATATTCTCTTACCATAATCCACTGATAGAAAAACCAATACAAACTATAAAAATCATTACATACACTGACAATTCTGTAATGTCTTATCGAATAACTTTTTATTGATGTAAATATGAAATATTGTTCTGGCTCCTTGCCTTCAGAAACAATATCTTCTTTTTTTTATTTCTAGATTGAAAAAAAAGAAATGAATCATAAAAGGGTGATGATGAGTAAAAAAAATATATCTTTAAAATCTACAATAAGTGAACTTGAAAAAAATAAAAAAAAAGAGAAAAAAAAGACGTTCTCTTTAGATTTCTAATTGACCAGGGCACCATCCCATAATCACATGAGGCATTAAGGCCCCTCTGAAGGACCCAGGTATAACCATCATCTGACCGCCATATCTGAAACCAGTTGTGCGCTGAGCCATACCGGTCGCGATGTAGTGGACAAAGAGACATCTGAATTCTATTAAATCTCCACCGTTTATATTTTTAAGCCCAAAGATAACACCTTGGAGGGTGGTGAACCCAATGTCACTTGTTTGTGGTTCTTTGTTTATGGTCGCTCCTGCTGCTACAGGTATCGTGGTCATTACCAGCATGCATATAAAGATGCCTAAGATTTTTTTTGTGTTCATACTTTATTCCCCAACAACTAATATATCAACATAATATATAAATCTTTTGTTGATTTTCATGGAAAATCGCTATAATTACCTAGTTTTACGGTTAATCGGTCTATTTTTTCTCGTGATCGTTCGATGACCCTATTTGAGATGTCAACCAACAAAGAGAGATATTCTCCCTCGTAAAAAAGTGAGCCATCTCTGCCGATGGGAGAGTCAAGACGCTCGGTACTACAAATCTCTATAATGATTTTTTTTCCCGTCGATTTCACTGCTGTGTTTTTAAATCCACAGGATATCGCAATTTTAACCATATTATTTGCAAGCTCAAGGGTCTCTGCTCCGACGTGCAGAATCGGAGCTTGAGCAAGCAGCCAGAGAAGACCGGTTGTTGCCTTCGTAGCAGCTGTCGTGATCTCTTCTGGCTCAATGATTCGATGCCATATCCCAAGAAATGATGCACCTTGCTTATCACCTATCTGTGGGATTTCCATAAGAACAATTCTTCCAGCGCAACTGCTTGAAGTGTAGAAACCTTCGATCTTATTTATCAACTCAAGAATCTGAAGAATCCCTTCATCTACCTTCTGAGCATCATAAGCTTTCTGTAGGGAGTTTAACGCTCTTTCTTTTGCGTCTAAATATTCCTTTTTACTCATAGTCAAACGCTTCTATCTTTTATTGTAAGGGTGATGCCTCGTTTCTTCAAGGCTGAAAAAAACAATGTAGGAGGAATGATTTCTTCGGGGCAAAACACGCCATGCTGCTGAATCGTTCCTTCCTCGATCATCTGGGCGGTGATCGCAACAGGGTAAGCTGTGGTGCGCATCATCGCTGTGATATCATGTTCTGTGTCGTAATAATCGATCATGACATATTCTCGGGACCGCTGTTTCCCCTGTTTTGTTCCTTGGCTGAGCACTTTCAGCAACACTACATCTTCTCCTGTTGTTGGAACATTTTTTACCAGCAATGATGCAAAAACATCTCGAGGAGAAACAAGCTGATCACGAATCATCATCTTTGTCTCCTCAGCAAACCCCATATCTAGGATTGCTTTTATCTTCTCGCAATGACCTGGATATCGTATCGTTTTATAGTCAAGATATCGTATTGTATCTTTGTAGGTGTTTGGTAGTGTCGAGCATCCGCCTGAGGTCAGAAACGTTTCCATTGTTCCAAACGGTTTTGGGAATTTCAACTCTTCGATCTCGGTCATCGATTTCTTTTCAATGATCTTCCCCTGATCAAGGATGAGTGCATCTTCAATATATTCATTGATGAGTCCATAGGGCGAAAAAACGATCTGGTAGTTCAAAGGAGGTTTTGGATACCGTGGTAGTCCTCCGACCCGCAATTTCACAAAATCAATAGTATCGAGATTATCAACAATATCCCGGGTGATGATGGAGACAAGACCAGGTGCCAGCCCTGAATCAGGGATTATGGTCACCTCGTTTTCTTCTGCTTTTGAAAAAAGACGTCGTTCGTTTTCGACTATGGTGTTATTGCCGCCAAGGTCTATAAAATGTGTTCTGGTGCTAATCGCTAGCTTTGCCAGTTCGTAGTTGAATCGATAGGGTAGCGCAGAGACCGCAACATCGACTTTTTTGAACTGGTCCTTCACCTCGCTAGTTTTTTCAGCATTGAGCGGTATCACTTTGACATGGGTTCCTTGGAGGAAACTCTTGGATGAAGAGCGAGTTTGAGCATCTTGGTCACCAATGAGGATTTCCTCATAGTTTGAAAATTTATTCAAATCGTAAGCAATCGCACGTCCCATCATTCCAGCGCCCAAAACTAATATCTTCATAATAAACGGTCTCCATGAATTATTTTTTAGAATACCTCCCATCATTAAAAATTCTTGCTTTACAAATATTTCATAAGCATTATATTCGAAAACCTTATTCACAAGAGCAAAGGGAGTATCGGATATGACTGAAAAAATGTGGGATACGAAAAGAGAGTCCATGCCTTCCTCAAGACTCAGAGAGCTACAGTTGAAACAATTAAAGGATCTCGTCCATCGGGTCTATACAAAGAACAAATACTATAAGGAGAAATTCGATGAAGCAAAGATAAAACCTGATATGATCCGAACCTTAAAGGACATTGAAAAAATCCCGTTTCTCACCAAACAGGATCTCCGTTCCTATTACCCGTTTGGCCTAATCTGTACTGAACTGGATGAAATCATCGAGGTCCACGCGTCTTCAGGGACCACGGGAAAACCAGTAGTCGGCCCCTACACAAGAAACGATGTTGATCTCTGGGGTGAGGTCATGGCACGCTCACTCTGGGCAAATGGTGTTCGTAAAAATGATATTGTACAGAACGCCTACGGCTACGGGTTATTTACGGGTGCTCATGGGTTTGAGAAAGGGGCACAGAAGATTGGTGCTATGGTTATCACGATCAGCTCGGGAAATACCGAGCGGCAGATCGATGTGATGAAGGATTTTGGCAGTACCGTGCTTGCCTGCACACCATCGTATTCATTGCATATCGCTGAGGTAGCTGAAGAGAAAGGATTTAATCCTGCGAAGGATTTTAAACTGCATCTTGGAGCATTTGGGGCTGAAGCCTGGAGTGAAGGGATGCGAGATAAAATTGAGAAACGCTGGGGAATCGTCGCTCATGAGCACTATGGGTTAACTGAACTTATCGGCCCTGGTGTGGTCTCCGAATGTCGCTACAAGAAATTGCATATCAACGCTGATCATTTCTACCCTGAATTAATTGATCCTGCCACTGGGGAGACCTTAGAGCCTGGTGAACAAGGGGAACTTGTGTTCACCACCTTGACCAAAGAAGCTTTCCCTGCGATTCGATTTCGGACCAAGGACCTTGCATCGATAACCGAGGAGGTCTGCGAATGCGGACGGACACTGCCTATTCAATCGAGGATCCGGGGGAGAAGCGATGATATGATGAAGGTGAAAGGGGTGATTGTTTTTCCCTCTCAGATTGAGGCTGCTTTGATGCAGGTTCCTGGAGTGAGTGACAATTATCAGATCGTCAAAACCAAGCAAGGGGAAAGCTACGTTCTCTCCGTTGAGGTCGAACCCTCTGAAGACCGGTTTAAAACAGGGCATCTAGATAACTTTGAAAAGAAAGCGGAATCAGAAATCTACCGTATCCTTAATTTACATGTTTCGGTTCATGCGATATCGCCAAAGACGATCCCGCGGAGCACAGGAAAAGCAAAGAGGGTTATTGAGCGCTAAACAACCCTTTTTTTTTTTATGTTTTTTTAATGATTGCCCATAAGCAGATACAGATGAACAACCCTGCCAGGATCGCTATAAAGGGGATGAGTGGCGTGCTGAACGGGAAAAGGATTGGAAAGATGACCGGCAGCACTGCTGCACCGATGTTGCTTACCGAGATATACAGGCTTGCTGCGATACCGACGTTTGCCTCGCTGACTCCTTTTTCCGTCTCTTGACAGTAGAGCGCAAGTGGCCAGGATGCCTGGAAACACACCCCGAAAAGGAAAGCGACCAAAAGGATCAACAACCAGGAAATATCCATATATTGATTAAAGCTCAGTATGAGAATCCAGAAGATTATCGATCCGCCAACGACGGAAAGCGTGACCTTTTTTACTCCATATTTCTTTGCGGCGAAAGGAGCGATAAATGCACCAAACGCGCATCCATACAATAAGAGACCGGCGATATACCCACCTTCTTTTGCAGGGTAAAGAGAATGGATGAACGCGGAGATGACCAGCGTGATGCCAACGATAAGAAAACCGATGAGAGGATAAAGATAAGCATTTTTCGAGCTAAGCACCTGTTTCATTCCCTCAGCAAACCTCATTTTTTCTACTTTAGCGCGTTCTTCAGGGGGTGTTGCTGGATGGTCTTTTGCAATGAAAAGCCACAGGAAAAATGCGACAACTGCAAGGACTCCAAAGATGAGAAACCCATTAAACACCTGGCCAACAGTTTTATCTGGCGTAAGAAGGGGCATGACCAGTGAGCCGGTACCAAATCCGATGAATAAGCCTGAAGCACCTATTCCGATGGGGAGCCCAGCGTGTTTAGCCGGAAACCATCGAAACATCTGTGGGCCAAGAGCAACCAAAATCCAGGCAAGACCAATACCAGCGATAACACTGCTGAGAAGAATGGTCCAAAAACTATTGAGAAGCCAAGGACGTATCCCAAAACCAAGTGCCATAAACAGCGCGCCTATTGATATGGACAGTTTCGGTCCTTTTTTATCAATTAATGTTCCGGCTGGCCATGCGAAGAAAATCACAAACATTCCAATAAGGGAGATAAGAAGATGTGCCTCCCAATCCGGGACAATAAAATTTAATTCAAAGGTTTTCAGCATTGGCGACAGTGCAAACCAGTTCGCACCATACGCAAAGATCACAAACCAAAATGCACCGACGACTGCCCAACGATACCCGTATAGTTTATTTTCCATAACGTGCCTCTCCGCCACGCTGAATCTTGTAATGCTATTAAAAGTTACCTATATTTCCCACTGACGAGAGCTTATGTGTAGAAATAAAAGAAGGAAAAAGGTTCTGTTCCTCTACACAATAATATAAATGAAGAACACGAACCCATTCACTGTTTTTACCACTTCAGAAACACCGTCTGCATTGACCGATACTGTGATTGTAACTGGACCAAAACCAAGAACGGGGGACGCTTCGATTGTTCCTGTGCCGCTGACATCAAGTGTTGTGATTGTTCCAGATGTTGTTTGTCCGGAAAGGATGAAATTGCCGTCAAGGGTTATCTTCCAGACGATATTTGTTGCGCTCGCTTCACCAATGTTTTTAATAGCGGTTGTGACGGCAAGCAGTCCACCGTTGATTGTTTCAATGGTAAGAAGCGGTTTCAGATCTGTGATGATCACTGTAAGAGGGGCTGACCAGTCACTCTCATATTGATTTTGATCTTTCGCTTTTACTTTAATATCATATGCACCGGGGGTTGTCCATGTATATTGCGCTTGTGTTTGTGCACCGGATGCGAAGGGTCCGAACCAGTTGGTGGTATACGATCCAAATTTCCACTGGTACCAAACCTGATCCTGATCTGGGTCGGTTGTACTTGTCGTGTAGGTATATTCAATATTTGTTCCTCCATTTGCTGGCCCGTTCGGTCGATTCGGTGTTTGCGGTGGGTTATTATCTCCTCCCACCACGGTCGCAGATCCCTCATAGGGGAGATAGTTCTGTTTTGTCACCGTTACATACATGGTCCCAGGTGAAGCAGGTGAGAGATTAAATGTGATATCGCCTGCGGCATTCGTCGTACCAGTCATATACACATCAGAGCCTTTCCACAGACAAACGTATGCTTGATTCACAGGGTCGCTCCCTGAATGTACTGAGACGGTAAACGATGAGGAACCGACCGGTAATTGACTGGGATGATTTACTGTGTAACTCATGGGGTTCTCTGTCCAAATGGGAAGTTCAGGGTCCCCAAGTAAGGTAAGTTCCGTATAACAATATCTGGACACATCCTGATTCACTAACCCGTCGTTTTTATGATCAGAAAAAGCAGCGCCTAGCTTATAGAGATTATCTTGGAAAATTGATGTAAAAAACTCAATATCATATCCCATGGAAAGGGTATCTACTGAACCGACATAGTACCATCCGTACCGTGAATTGCCGATAAATCCTATCCCACCGCCGTTGCTATTTTGTACGAAATGCTCAGCGATACAATTTGAAGTATCGTACGCCGCAGGGTCGCAGCCCATTGAATAGAGAATGCCTTGTTTGTTCCCATTGGATAAATCATCCATGTCGGAATTCCCTAGTCCTATACCATGATTGACGTATCCCGTGCCCATAAAATCAGAGCCGGAATGATCAGCATGGTTCATGAGATTCTGCCCAGCGTTAATGGCTGCAATGGTATTGGAAAGATGGTTGCCGCCCTGGCTATCATACACCGTTGTCATCGACCAGCTCGATGGAATGAAGGAATTTTTAATGTAGATCTTGCATTGTTCAGCAGGGGTGCTGCTATCAAGGTCAAAGCCGAAGAACCCTGCTTTCTTCGCGTAATCGGTCAATGGCGGGTTTTTTTCATAGGTTAATATCTTAGTGATAAAATTCCCTATCTGACCAGTACCGCTCCCTGGGCCGGTCACTGATGCGCGACCAACATTGACTTCGCAGACCCAATCAGCATCAAAATCTGCGTAGTAAGCATCGTTTGGGACGGGATCTGGATCGACTGATGAAAACGTTTTATAATGACAGGGGACGACATCGACATCACCACCGAGAAGGATAAAGGTCGTGCCCCAATTCGTGTAGACATCCTGCACAAATGCCTTGATTTTTGCTACATCGGACCCGCTGTACCCTCCGTTGTTGTAAATCCAGGAGGTTGTCACAATATTGGTAGAGATGCCTTTTCTTGTCTTCCAGTCTGCTAAGGGCTGAAACGCATTCACCCAGCTATCCTGGGTGATAATCACATAGTCGTAATTCCCTGGGCCAACACCAGCCGGTTGAGGATTCGGGGACGACCGGAGCGTCACATCATCTGGATTGATCACCATGTTTTGAACCATTTGAAGGTAAATGTCCCGTGAGCTATCTGAGATATGCCCAGATAGATAATCGCCACAGACATACCCACCGGTGCCTTCAATGGTGAACGTAAGGGAAGTGACAAGGGTTAATTTCTTTTGTAGTGGAATATAATGTATCGGGTAGATAGTAAGATCCGCAATGCTTTGCCCAGCCAGATCATTTTGACCGGTTAATTCAATACAGGTGGTTGGATAGATTAGAGTCGATTGATAGGTCCGGGCGTCTGGCTGCACAAATTGATTCTCACTTTGAGTTGTACCAATAGTCAGAGCTGGTTGTGAAGGATAAAGGATATATTTACCATCTACTGATTGTTCCTTCAGCTCGATGATACGAATAGCTGTTACTTTCATATCAGCTGGGAGCGCTATGTGTATATTTTTCTCCGGCATCATCGGTTTTCCCACCTCAGATGTGTATCCACCTTTGCTCAAGTGAATGGTATCATATCCCTTGAGGGTATCAAACGAAAAATCATTTTTCGAAAATGTTATGGTATACGTCCTGTGATAGTTCGATACAGTTACATCAGCCTTTTGTTGTCCAGTGATCAATGAAGACGATACTACCGTGAGCATCAGACTACAAACGATCACCAATAAAACCATGTTTTTTATGATCTTCATGTGTCGCATTTTAATATTTCCCCTTAATATAGTATTGTAGTGCCTAGAGATATTTAAACTTAACGAATGTTAACCACAGTATGAAGCTGTTTCATTATTTATAGGGTCATGAAACCAAAAAACAACAACAATAAACGCCCAGAGGAGAGCCCAGCGGGGTACCAAATACCACCGCGGCTCCTATCAAGACAGCCCGGCCAGCACCAAATGCCGCCTGAGCCGCCCTCTAGGTATGATACTCTTTGTCATTCTAACTATTTAAAACTATGCTGACAAAATAACACTCTGAAAAAACACTAATCGAAAAAACAGGAAAAGGGTCTGAAAAACCATAAGAAAATTTTTAATGCACCAGCAGTTTTCGCACCTTACCTCTATCAAAAGAAAATCGGTGATTCATGATCCGATTTGACGACATAGAGGCACAGGAAACCTCCGGTAACCCTACCGGGGGTTTCTGATTTCAAATTTTTTAAACCTTCAATTTTCAGCGATTTACTCATCAAAACCGTTAGAAAAAACAAAATCATTATATATTGTGATTTCTATTTAAAATCTGTAATTAACAAATAAGTCTGGGGGAATTATCTATGAGAAATACACATAAAGTACGATCTTTTTTAAATGATGAACGAGCGGTCTCTGAAGAGTTCACCGTGCTACCTGCACTTTCTATTGTGATGATCGGGTTTGCACTCTTCATTGCCCTGCTTGCACAGACATATATGGCATACGCAGAACATATGAATCAACTGCAGAACTATCAAACAACAGATGGCATTTTACAAAAACTGACGAACCCTGATAGTTATTTTATAAAAGAAGGCGGAGCAATCAATCTCTCAGTATTACAGAACAACACCGGACCACTTCAGGCTCTCTGTGAGCAGTATAACCAATCAGGGATTTCTTTTCTGATTCGACTCAGCTGGAAAAACATTACCCAGGATTTTCCAACATCCTTGCTTGCATCTCCTCAGAATCGTATAGCTGTGTCCAAAAACATAGCAGTCTACCTCAACGAAGCACAAACCACTCCTGCAACACTGTCCGTCCTACTCTGGAGGGAATCGCGATGAAACACCGATCATTCCTTGACAATCCATTTGGTATTTCTCTGATGTACGATACAGTCCTCTTTCTTGTCATGGTGTCTCTTGCGGGAGTGATCCTCCTGCCGGTGCTCAGAACTAATAATGCGTTGGAAAGCTCCATAGACAAACACCGTGAGCAGGTGGTCGATGATGCGTTGCACGCCTATCTTGTTACTCGCGCAGATCGCTTCAGTTACCGGTTTTGCGGCTCCCTTATCGACGATATCGCGGGAAGAATCGGCATCGATAATACTTCCGACGGCCTCTATGGGAGCCTTACTTCCTGGTTGCTTGCACACGAACAACTTCATAAAACATATGCAACACTGCTTGCTGAAAAGCTCGGCTGTGAATTCCAGCTACCTATCTCTTTCTTAGGGACGAATCGGTTGAACATTTTCACCCAGGATTATGATCGAGCGCTGAACAATGAAACCAACCGATTTTTTTCTGATCTTCTAGGTGAAAAATACCAGTATAATCTCACGGCATGGTGGCATCCGATCAAGGGGATATCATTTGGAGGCGGATTTTCAGTCGGTCAGCATCCACCGACTCAAGATTGTTATGTCGCACGAAGCATTGTTATGATGCCGTATTCCCCTGTCATCTCCATTGGGAACCATACCGTCATATTTACGAAACATTGGGTGAAACAGCAGCTCTTCAGCAGCGATATTGGATTTGGTAGATCATCCATCCCGGCTCTTTCCAACATCACGATCATCTTTGAGAATTATACTAACGGGCATCCTCCCTATGATAGTAAAGAAACCGCGAGCAGAGCGGCACATGAAAATCTCAGTACCCTTGTGTACGGGTTTCTCATCCACGGCATTGTCAATGAATCAAACATCACTGTTTTTCCTGGTTTTGTCGATATGTCTCTTTCCTATGGTTTTGGGAAGATTAGAAACATCACCGCGCAATGCTTTGATTCAGTGCTGAACGAATCATTCGGTGGGGCTATTCGGTCGATTGATCGGCTCTTTGGTGCGCTGAACACTACTGCGAAAGACCCACTCTCCCAATCGATTCTTACATCGCTTAATTCGACACTTCATGACCTGCTCAATGGATCGTTTGATTCGCTAGACGAAGCATTTGATGCCGCAGAATCGATGATCAAAGAAAAAATAAATACTCTTGTGAAAGGGTTTATCGATCCCTTGATAGAGGCGTTTGTCAATGGACTCCTTGACGTTATTGACAATATCAAAGATTTTTCAGAAATGCTCATCGATTGGCTGTTCGACAGAGTTTCCCTGGATAAAGCTGAGGTGATGTTGACCATCTGGGTGGTGAGAGAATAGGCTTCAGACGATTATTCTCAAATGACACTGCACGTATACCTTTTTCGGTCATTGGTGTGTTCGTCATCCTGGGAAGCAGCGTCACCGCAGTGTACATCTCCCGATTGGAACTGCAGAAATCCCATGAAATCGCGTCATCCCTTGATTATCACGAAATAGAACAATTACTCTACTGCGCGGAAGCTGATATCACCAATGCATTGAACATTGCAGGGATGGACGGGTTTCAGGAAATTGGTAAAAAACCGGTCATCATATCCTCGATTGGGCTCGCAGAGGATATCAATCGATACCGTGTCAAAGAAATCATCAAAGAAGAATTAAATGTCTATCTCACCGGTCATTACCTCTACAACGTCTTCTCCGATGGCAGGTACGCAATCAATGTTGTCCTGTTTAATGAAAGCCCGATCATAGGTGCAGAGAACATCACTCTTGAATCGTTTGCGATGCAGCTGAAAAGACCGACCATCCCACTCATCGGACCGAACGAAACCATGAATCATTCCACGTATTGGGTCGCTTCGGTACCACTGACCATTGACATTTGGTCATTGAAAGGGGATATGTGGGAGCGGGTGACGACCCGCAGCATCGTGATTTCATCAATCCTCACCTCACGATACCCGCTCATGGAAAGTCTGATGAGTGAATATAATCAGACGATCAATGGGACGTTTTCACCGTTGTGGACGTTTACCACTGTTTTTTCGAATCTGTACTCTCTAGCTAGAGGATTCAAACATTATCGATGTGGAAAACCATTAAATGTCGTGGATAACCGGCATCTTGCTGTTATGATAAACAGCGGGTTACTTCTCGAACAAAGTCTCGTATTTGGTAGCGTTGATCCGCTGGGCCTTGTGGAGCTTGCACGAAAAACTAAACAGATGCTAAAGCAAAATCCCCAAGATGTTCTCTCAACGTTCAATAACGAAATGGAAGGAGACGGATATGTCGTTAACACCAGTAATGTCACGCAAGGTAGTGCGAATGTCGACGCTGAAGATCTCATCAATAAGTCCATCGATCAATGTCTACTTATAAATCTCTCAGAGATTGCAGAACGGATCCTGTATAATATCACTGCGGTTACCTTACATTTTGAGGATGAAACGGGAGGGTTCCGAGATGAACTTGTCTTGTTTGATGACAATATCCAAGCGACATTAGATGAGGCTATTCAACGGTGGGCGAATCAATCATTTTTCTTGACAAAGGTGACGAAACATCTGGCCATAAATACGACGGCTCTCAATGAACTGCAAATGATCATCTCTGAGATCTATCGTGATACGATGTCGACAAAGATCATAGACCGTCATGTTGTAACAGAGGTCTGGGGTAAGCCTGGTGAAGGCTGGACTGATGGTGGCGGGAGCATTTGGAATGCGACCAGTTTTATCGCTCTTTCCAAACAGGACTTAAAGCCACCTAAAGGACAGATCAAGCCAGGATATGCGCTCTACGAGGAGCTGTACAATGTCTCCTATGAGCGGATCCATTTTTGGTGGCAGATGCAAGGCCAAATGGTTAACGATTCTATCGTTGAAATAAAGGTATGGAATAACGTAACCGATCTGCTAGAAGAATCGGTGAGTCTCCAGAGTCTTTTACAAAATTACACGGTGTACCGTGGCTCCCAGAATGATGTCGTTGATATACTCTATTATAATGGAACTCTCAATGACCCAAATTTAGAAGAGACACTGAATAGCTATCTTGCGCTATACCCAGATTCATCACCAGAAAAACAGGAAATGATTACAAATCGGAGCAATGCAAGGACAACAGGCCTGGCTGTAGAACTGAGCGGGTCGTATGAAGGGTGGGTCCTGGATGAGGCATGGGATGCACTGGATGAAATCCTCGGATCGATACGTAACATCACCCTTGATCCAAGTATCAATACCGCGAACTATCCAAACCCCGTTCTTCTTGTTGAAATGGCGAAAAATGATCTTATCACCAAATACAACGTACACGTCGCCGAATATCTGGATTACTCTAGCTATCATCCTGGACCTGATTTTTGTAGTGTTGGAAAGAAGGCGGTGTACTATTCTCGTGAATGGTACGCTTCTTTTGTGAAAAATACGTCTGACGCTGTTTTTTCCCAAATTACTGCACAACTTACGAGTGCGATCGAGGCTGCGATACCGCCAGATGTATACCTTCATTCAAAAAATATTACCGAGACCTTGGATGATGCGTCTGATGCGATACAAAATCAATTCACCATCCCGTTTGGATATAACATGACACTTACTCGATTTGATGCTCAGGGGACTTTCCCGTGGAATGAAACGGTTCGTCTCGCCGTAGACCAATATCCTAATTATCTTGATCCCTTTGAAAAAACGCAATGGGGAAACGAAGAGCTTTGGAGCTTAAAGATTCGGAATCGATGCATGCTTGGTCCAACCGGTCTTCCCATCCTTCCTCCATCACCAGTCAGTCCTTGGTTGTTGACACTGAACCTCTGGGTGCTTGATGTGCAAGGGGAATATGCGAACTTTAAAATCATTGATTCCAGTGATGAGACGATCTTCAACCCGCTCCTTGGACATGAGCCTCAGACATATGAACGAGAATTAAAAGTCATTACGGTTGCAAATACGACACTTGGTGAAAATACACGCATCTCCTTTGGTTTTACGACTGTAGCTTTCGGGCTTGTTCCACCGTGGGGGATGATGGTTGGTGACATTCAGGAAAACTGGTTCGATGATCATACCATGGGTTTTGATGAAGGACAATAAAATGATCAGAACGATGGGTGTTGCTATCTTGATTGGTGTTCTTTTTGTATCCTCGCTTGTCCCCGTATGCATCGCTGGTGAAACCGCATATGGGTCTGTTCACGCATGGTTCCGAGCATCTGATGGGATGTGGGAGAATGCGACCGTCCATCCCTTGCTGCGACGAGGTGAGCCTTTCGATATAAAAATCGTGGTGACTACAAAGACCGATCTTAAAGCATTTTTCCTCAAACTCCACGAGATAGGTACGCCAGTCTATGAGGTCGTCGAAGGCCCGACCGCAATGGAGAAGCTTTTCGAAAACCGACAGACGATGATATCTAACCAGTTCTTTTCTTATCTTTGGAAAATACGAATCAAGGCTGATACAACCTGGGTGAACGGATATGCACCGCTGGAGCTGTTCGTACAGTTCAACAAAAACGATACCGATGAATCTTCTGTGAATTTTGATGTGATTAATGCCTTTATCATCGATCAACCATGGGAAAAGGATAGACAAGAAAACATCACTGAAAGTTTTTCTTCTCCACAAAGGCATAACATCGTGGTCCCTGGTTTTACATTTGCTTGTATACTCATTGTAGTGGTTTTCTTAAGTTTCATCCTACGTGCAAGACAACAAAAACGAAAGCTTAGATGAGAAATTTTTTTCCTGAGATGTTTCCTGCGTACCTCTCAATTATTTCTTTTTAGTCTCTTTTCTCTTCTTTTTTGCTGATTTCTCTAATGAGCGATGATATAACAGATATGGTTCTTCTTCCCATCCGGTTTTCTCATAGACCTGATGAGCCGACCTGTTGGTCTTATGCGCATAAAGTCTTAGAAAAGCTACATCTTGCTTGTGTGCCAACAGACTGGCGTGGTTCAGCAGCTTCGTGAAAACACTTTTTTTCCGCCACTCTTTCTGGACATACACGCTTTGGACCCACCAGACCGGTTTGTTTCTCCAGTCGCTCCATTCGACCGTGATCATCAATTGTCCAACGATGCTGCCGTTTTCCTCGGCGACAAGGTAGAATCCTTTCGATTTATCAGACAGCAAGGCGTTTACTCCCGCCCGGATTGTCTCTGGTTTTAGGATAACATTTTCAGTTTCTTTGGCTAGAGCCCTGTTCTGTGCTGCGATTACCTCTGCATCCATTCGTCGCGCAGTCCGTATCATCATACGAGAAAAAAAGAACGAATTGCCTGGTTTTAATATTTCGAAAAAACGATATGGTAAACCTATCGATGAAAGATCGCTTTGAGGGATGAGAAAAATATTGAGAGATATGACTGAAGATAGGTCATATCTTTCGATCGCAGTGATGTTTTAAGAAGATTTATAAAAAAGCTCGGCCGTCCATAATACGACCGTTGAGCCTGTATGCAATACTTATAGAGCTCTTCGGTCGTAAAATTCCCTAAGCCCCGGGATTTATCAGCAACAACAAGATATTCTTTTTTACTGATCTTCCCTTCAGCTACTGCTTGATTCCATAGTTCAGAGCCAATCATATATCGCAGCGGTAGAAAGGACACCGAATCAAGGGGAAGGGATTTAGCAAACAGCAGTGTTTTCTGGAAATGCTCTGCTGTTTCGAACGGTGCACCAAAGATGAACGAGCCGATAGTGAAAAACCCGGTCTCATGACTCAAATGAACCGCCTTTTTTATAGCTTCTACGGTTGTTTTTTTATCATAGAAATCGAGGACATCCTGGTTTCCTGATTCCAGACCAAATTGGATGTGGGTGACACCTGCCTGTTTCATTTTCTTGTAGAGATCCTCATCAGCTAAATCGACTCTGGTTGCGGTGACCGAGAATTTCAGGTCAAGCTTCTCCTTTATGATCGCATCGAACAGTGCATACGCTTGCTTTGTGTTTGCTGGAAAACAATCGTCTGCAAAAACAGCGTGTCTATATCCCTGTCTTTTTATTTCCCGGAGCTCTGCGAGGATGTTTTCCGCTGATCGCATCCGGTATCGTTGCATGGAAACCATGCTTCTGGAACAAAAGCGACAGCAATATGGGCAACCCCTGCTGGTGATGATTGCAGTGAATTCACCTGCCTTCAGATGAGGATCGTATTCACGACCATATACATAGTGTTTCACAAGATGGCGCGCAGGAAAAGGAATGGTGTTAAGATCGCTGATGAGCTGAGCTGGCAGCCCCTGTTTGATCCCATGAGTTGTCTGATACATGATCCCTGGGATATGTGAGAACTCTTTTTTTTTCAGCAATGCCTGTTTGATGTCTCTGATAACTGATTCGCCATCGATTTGAACACTTATATCAGCCTGTGTTTCTTCCAAGGCTTTTTCCGGCAGAATAGCGCTATGTGGGCCACCGATGATGATCGGAACATCAGGCCGCTGATGTTTTATCAGGTCAATGAGCCTTTTTACCTCACAAGCTGAAGGGCTCAGTACAGTCATGCCAATAGCATCGGCGATCTGAGCTTCAGTGAGAAGTTTTTTTTCATTATAGGGTTCTGCGGAAAAATCAAGTATGGTAACCTCATCACCATCGTCTTCAAGCACCTTTGCAACATACAAGAGACCCAAGGGTGGTGAAAGTCCATAGAAAACACGAGTTGACTTGATAAAATAAGGTTCTTGAGGAGGATAAATCAATAACCACTTCATAGCAGCTCCCGGGCTTGAGTCTTCAGGATTCTTACCGTCACCATCATATTTCTTTTATCTCTATTTTCTTTATTAAACATACCATACCATCTTCAATGATGAAAACTGGGACGTGTATCAGATTGATGCATGATTTGATGGGATTTGAGATCTGCTAAGGTCTTTAACATGAGAAACATAATGATAAGTGGTGTTTCCGCTGATGGTACTAACGCGGAGAAGAACCCTGCTGCAATAATAGTCAAATGCATAGGGAAGATTCTTTTATACGGCTCAAGGAATATGTCTTTTGTTGAAAAACCAAAACTTTTCTTTTCCCAGATGTAATTCTTCAGGAATGAGTACAGATGATTGATAAAAAAGAGCAATCCGATGAAGATGATTCCGATGAGGTCAGGCTTTCCAAAGTAAAAACCGGAGCTTTTATTTGTTGAAATAAAAAAGAGAAACACCAAATACACAATATGAAAAAAACCGTAATGACACGTAAAAAAAATGGAGTTTTTGATGACGGCCAGAAAATTTCCTTTTTGTTTATCTCGATACCCTGACATAAGAAGTTTTACCACGGTAAAGAGCCCTATAATGATACTTTGAAGCCAGTATCCCCACAGCAAAGTAAAGATGCTCCAATGCAGAATAATAGCAAGAACGATGGTGATTAGGTTGCTACAGACCAGCATCTTTGCTGAGGATTCTAAGTCAGTCCATCGTCTCATGTCCATAGGCTGTGCGTATCAAGCCAGCTCTATTAAAAGGAATACGAAATTTTTCCCTGCTAGTATCTCAGAATAAATGAATTTATTGAATG
The DNA here is from genome assembly GCA_003942085.1 of Thermoplasmata archaeon. Taxonomy (GTDB): domain Archaea; phylum Thermoplasmatota; class E2; order DHVEG-1; family DHVEG-1; genus SM1-50. The sequence continues at coordinate 23,676 of DQIQ01000015.1, forward strand.
AGGAGATGGCGTAACAGGGGAAACGCGTGCGGGAATCTTTCCATGAGCGCCTGCAGAATGTCCAAGAGAGTAAAATGAACCTGGTATGGTGTTGCGACAGTAACCGGTATCGTATCAAAATCGCTGTTATTGTTGCTGTTTACTATCGTTATTTCTCCAGTAAATTCGCTGTTTCTTTTTTTCGGGGCGATCACACTGACGTTGATGGTGATCGGACCACCTTCTGGTGTGAGATGATTTCCATTTGATGGAGTGAAAGTCCACGTGCCCCAATCAGGCCAACCAGTAATCTCCCAGCTTAGATTCGTCAGCGCAGCACCAACATTTTCCACGGTGAAACTCCCTGTAATGGTTGCCCCTGGCTTGACGTCAGCCCAGACAAGAGAACCGTTGCAGAATAATTTTTCATGAATCTTATATCCTGTTTCAAGAGAGACAGGAATGGTAGAATAATCGCTGCTGTTTTCTTTGTTGACGGCCTTTACCTGGCCGGTGAAGAGCTGATGTTCCTCGTTTGGGACAACCACGTTCACACTGATGGTGACTGGTCCATCTTCTGGTTTTAGATTATTCCCGTTTGAGGGTGTAAACGACCAAGTCCCCCAGGTTGGCCACTCAGCTATCTCCCAATCGAGGTTCGAGCCAGCCTGCCCAACATTACTTACTGTAAAGCTACCGGTAACTGTCTCACAGGGCGTAACGTTTGTCCATTCGAGCGTTCCACCGCAGGAGATATCCGGGATACCAGCATCTTCCTTCAGAATGTCAACGATTACACCCTCGATCACCGTTAATTGATAGGGGATCTCTTCTGGTATTAGATACCAGCCGTTATAGGACCCACCCCATCCGAAGTTCAAATGATAATAATCATCAGTATTATATCCATCGACAACCACGTTATGACCTGAAGTCCAATCTTGGTTTACTATCGCTAAATGGGCTGGTAACGCATCCTTCATGTTACTTGACAGTCTCTGATAAAGATCAGTATCATTATCATGGAGTAAGGAAATCGTCGTACAGTTGAACCGTTGGTAGGCATCGTAGGCTTGGCTCACACCAAACGTTCCTGAACCACTCGCGCTATAGACTTGTGTTGCCGCAACACCACAGGCAAACGTGAGAGCTGCTTTGTCGTTATTTGTGGGGGGAGTTTGGCTCTCATAATGTGATTGAAGAGTAGCAAGATACGTATTGAGCTGAGGAAACGAAGGAAAACCGTATGTCATATAGTTGTTATCAATCCAATAGTTGTTACCGCCGTAGTTATGATGGTAGTCATCACTATCGCTGAATACGACATTGTTGGTTGTATTATGATAATTTAATATTTGAGCCATTGCCACAGCAGGACATCCCGCAACGCTTCGATCTCCTCCAGCAGCTAAATCAAGCGGACAGAAATTATTATACGGTGGGCTCTGGTGCCAGTTGGTCAAGATCCACCCATCGGTCGGGGTTGAGCCTTCAGGAGGCCATTGTTCAAATCTCCCTGAAACAATAGGGCTCCCATCAATATATGAATCCCACATCAAGTGTCGCTCTTCGATTATTTTTCCTGGGACCAATTGAATGTTGTCAAGACGCAGGTTTATGTCAGCACACAACATATCATAAAGAGGATTTGCATCCGCAGCATCATTAAAACCACTGGTAAATGAGTAAGCGATCACCGGCGGAAGATTATACGATGTGGTGACAATGAGGTAACCTTGAGGATTCAGATTAAGCACATAGAATAATGGCTCACCTTTTTCGTCTGTAATTTTTATTGTATCCTTAATAGAATAATCTATTTTATGTAAGTCCTGTAATTTTGCGTTTGTCACTTTTATGGCGACCTCAAGTCCTATAGAATCGTTCGCTTCTCCATTTGTTCCGATCTCACCTGCGTTCATGACCGGGATGATACCCGCTACAATGAATAATCCAATGACAATAAAGGCTGATATTTTTCGTACTATGTGTGGTTCAAACATTGTTTAAATCCCCTTTTACCATAATTGTATACTACTTAAGGTATATAAATATTGATTAAGAAATGGAAAATTTTTTTCAGCATAATCGCTTGATCTCTTCCATTATGTCAGAAAGGTCGTTAAAGACATCTTGCTCAGAGAACCAGCGAATTTTCCATCCATCCTCTAGCAACTGTTTTTTATTGATGCTCTGTTGTCCATTGCGAATTTCGATCGCATACTGAGATCCGTTCACAAAGAGAGCGAAATCAAGTAGATAAGGGGTTTTTCCTTTTATTAGATAATTCGGAACAATCGGAATGCCGTGTTTTTTCAGCTCGTCGTATAATAGCTGTTTTGCTGGAGAATCGATTTTGTCGTTGTTGGCTCTCAGCGTTTCGACGTAGTCTGATAAATTTTTCAAAGGTCCGGTCGTATGTTTACAGGCTTCTTGATCTCCGACCACGATGAACAAGCTGCGTGCCCTGGTTACCGCGACGTTCAACAATTGATTCGTGGTCTGTATCCAATGGAGTGTCCCGGGTTTTACACCCTCGGAGACAGCCGGTGAAAAAACAATGATGTCTTTTTCATCACCCTGGAATCGATGCGCAGTACCAATAGTAATATCGGATTCAAAGATACCCTGGAATTTGTTGAGTTTTTCTGCAATCATCTCACTTTGTGCCCGAAAGAGGGTTACGATTCCGATCGATGCCTTTAATGAAGAGGCCATCTCAAGTAATCTAAGGATTTCCTCTGCAACTCTTTCAGATTCTTCTTCGTTGTAAGGACTTTTTGTATGAGCGGTTTTTCCTTTTATCTGATGCCAGATTATCCTGTTATGAAGCGAAGGATGCTGCAGCAGTCTTGTAGGGTCGGTCGCGACCGTGAGTTTTTTACCATAATAATACTCGTTTGAAAACGAGACGATATCAGGATGACACCGGTAATGTTCATTCAACAACAAAGGCTGTTTCCCATGCGTTTTTAGGATCTGTTCCGCGAGATCATAGAGAGAATGTTTTGTGTACGAGAGATCATTAAACAGCTCTTCAGAAACATGATGTGCTACTGCAATGGTTCTATCTTGGGTTTCGGTGAGCAGCGAAATATGTTTTAGCTGATGAGGATCTCCAATGATGACGATGTGTTTGGCACGGTAAAATAAGGGGAGTGCTGAGACAATATCGCATTGAGATGCTTCATCGATAATCAAAACATCAAAGAGGTTGTTCTTCAGCGGAAAGCTGTGTTTAGCAGAAAGATTTGTCACAACCCAAACCGGTAAAAATTTTTGGATTTTCTGCAAAGTCCGTATTTGCTGGGATAGGAGCTGTCGAAAAACGACGTGATCTTTCATCCCTGATTCGAGTTGTTCTAAAGCAGAAAAATACGCGGCGATCTGCTGTTTATCTTCGTTACGTGTTTCTGCCAGTTTGTTGACCCAATGCTGTTCAAGCAAAGGGCGTGAGATAGCGATATATTGTTTATGTAGGCTTGCAAGCTGGTTTTTCAGTTCGGTGTAAGTAGGAATGGTGAAGAGCGTATTTTTTATTTTTTTTATCTCGTCGATGGCGAGATCTTTCTTTTTTAATGAAAGAACACATTTCAATGCAGTTTCTAGTGTTGTTTCCTTGTTGCTGATTATATTCTGCAGAGCGGTCTTCAGAGGCAGCGGGAGTGTTTCGTAATATTTTCTGAAACATTGTTCTTGTTTCCGCTGATATCGTTTGGGATCAAGCTGCCGAAGGATGCCATGCTTGCCGAAGAATTTGCCAAGATCTTCTTGTAATCCTAAGGGATCAATTTTTTCTAACGGCATATGATAGTTTTCCAAAGATATTTCACTGGGGCACTGTACAGCCAGTGAATCAACGATGCTCTGCGTATCGTCTATCGATTGATTTAATGCGTTCAGGCTGATCAATTGGTTCTGAACCATTGCGATTTGAGATGCGATGATCAGTAAATCGTGCGCCGTTATCTCTTTAGATTGTATCTTATGGATGTGTTGAGCTGCGAGCAATTCAAGAGCTGATTTTGCGTTTCTCCGGTGTGCCTGATGTCCCATCCGAACGAGGAGTTTGTACGGTAATATCGCGTTTAACTTATCGATTACCACATCGACTGCTTTGTTGTTTTTACTGGCGAACAGAACGGTTTTATTTTGGTATACGGCGTTAGCGATGATGTTGAGTACAACCTGAGATTTTCCGGTGCCTGGCGGTCCGGTGATGACTGTAAGAGAGTTATGAAGTGAGCTTTGGACAGCATTTTCTTGCGCGGGATTTAACGAGAATATCTCCAAAAGAGGTTTGTTCTCAGGCGGTACTCCATCTGCTTGATACTCACCGGTCAATAAAAGGAGTAATGACGTGGATGCAAGATCATCTAAAGGTTTCTTTTTCAATTGCGAGAGCTCCACAATCAAGGAATGAGTAATCCCGGTCCGTTCTCCAAAAAACACAATTGCTTTGTTGAGGAGCTTTGGGGTAATAGTCCGTTTAAATGGTTTTCCATCGAGGGTGGATGAACAATCAGCAGGCGAGAAATGGAGCGTTTTACAGATCGATTCAAGAGCTGAAGAAAATTCTTCTCCTTCGATTTCTTGTTTGACGTTGATGACCTCCTCCGCAGAGAAATTATTTTGCAAAAGAATATAGTGATTCAAATTCTGTTGAGTTGACTGGTTTGTTAAAACGATCATATCATCTTTTTGTTCGTACTGAAGTTCTGTGTAAAACAATGGACTGATCTTTCCTTCTGGACCAATCACAATAGGATAACCATAAAACAAGGTTTTGTTTTTCTGCCGAAGCAAAGAGGTCTGGAAAAATTTTTTAACATCTTCAGAGTTCTTGACCGTCACTTGCTTGTTGTTTGTGTGGAACAACATTTCCGTTTGGATGAGGGTTGACAAGAACGCTGTTCCGTCCGAGGAGACAGAGAAGGTGACGGACAGCATGTCTTCTTGTTCTAGGCAAGCGATATAGTAGTCAAGAAGATTGCTGAAGCTCTTTCCAGACATTTGCTTCGGCATTGTCCTCCCAGACAATCGCGTTCATTGGAGGTCTTTTCCTCCCCCATTGAACAGATAGGTAACACCACAATCCTATATAAATCTATTTTTTGTATTATTTTATTAACATATTAGTAATATTATGAAAATACAGGGTTTTTTCTTTTTACACTTCTTTTAATAGTCCACCCTTTATCGCCCACTCGTACAGGTTTTGGTTATGGTCTCCGATGAAGATTTCATCACCGATACTATGTTTCTTCTTGATAGACCAGATCGTAAAACCTTTGGTGACGACATATTTTTTAAGTCTGCCGTTAGACAGATACGCTAGATCTCTGTCGGTATATTCAGTAATCTCTTTTTGTCGTTGGAGACGGAACATCGAATAATTCCCGGTATAGATTTTGATACTAGCATCGGTCATGAAAAAAATCGTGTCAGTCACCGTATCCAGGAACTTTCGATCATGAGAGACAACAATAACGGTTCCTGTATATGAGTTAAGAGCGGTTTCAATAGCGGTTTTTGATTCGATGTCCATGTGATTGGTGGGTTCATCTAATAAAAGGAGGTTGTACGGTTCCATGATCAGACGAAGAAAGGCAAGTCTCGCCCGTTCCCCCCCAGAGAGCTGTCCAGCTTTGTTGTAAACAGTGGTTCCTTTGAAATTAAACTGACCAAGCAGAGCCTTTGCATCCTCCTCTCTTAGATCTTTATGATCCCGGAGGATTTCATCAAGAAGATTGTTTTCTAAATTGAGTGAGAGATGCCCCTGGTCGAAATACCCCCATTTAGCCCCCTGACTGAGATTAAGTTTTCCTTGAGTGAGGGATTCCTCCCTTGTCAGCATCTTAAGGAACGTTGTTTTTCCGCATCCATTTGGTCCGATAAGACCAATTTTTTGTCCAGCAAGGATTTCAAAACATGCGTTTTCAAGGAGCTTTTTTTCACCAAAATATTTAGTCAGACCAGTGCCGTCAGCAATGTTCTTCCCTGATTTAAAAGCGGTTTTAAAATGGAACCTAAGAAGATAATTTTTTAGGATTGGGTTTTCCATATTTTTGAGTTTTTCAACTTGCTTCATGCGACTGTTTATTTGTATATTATACCGATTTCTTCTCGTGATTTTTTTGATTGCCGCAAGTTGCCGTTTCATCTCGACTGAAGCCTTTTGATACTCCTGTTTTTTAATATGTTCCCTAATCTTTTTTTGTTCTTCGTACTCTTCATAGGTTGCGTCGTACAGTTCGAGGTGTGGACCATGGAATTCAAAAACCCTGTCCACGAGATCGCCAAGCAGGTACCGATCGTGAGAGATGATGATCACTGCACAGGAGATATCAGCGATTTTTTGTTCAAGCCATTCGATAGTTTCAATGTCAAGATGGTTCGTTGGTTCATCTAACAGCAGGAGATCACAGTTTTGTGGTTGGCTCAGAACCGCAGCCAGTGCTATTTTCTGGCGTTCTCCGCCAGAGAGATTTGTCATGGGAAGGTCTCCACTGATATCTGAAAATCCAAGTTCTTTAAGGAGATCTCGTGCGGTTTCTAACTGTGCAATCCCGCTGGTTTTACTGGTGCGCATCTGTAGTTTTTTTATTTCATCATATATTTCTTGATGACGGGATGATTCGTAAATGGTCGGGTCTTCCAGCTGTTTTTCCAAATTCTTCATCTGTTGTTGGATGCTTGCTGTTTGTGCGGTTCGTGCGAAGAAGTCGCAGAGTGTTGCATCAGAACGATGTACAGGGTCTTGTTCAAGGCAGCGGATCTTCAAGCCATCTTTTTTTTGTATGTCTCCGGTGTTCTGTTGCTCTTTTCCTAAAATGATATTAAAAAGAGTCGTTTTTCCACATCCATTCGGACCAAGAAGTCCGATGCAGTCATCAGGGTAGACATCAAAAGATGTGTTTTCAAAAAGCTGTTTACCTGCTATGGCTTTGCTGAGATCATACACGTGAAGAATGGAATCCATGGTGAGAGGGGTAATAATCTTCTGTGGTATATTGTTTTAGGTTTTGTTTTTTCCTTTATAAAAACATAAACTCAGCAGCAAGAACTCCTAGACAAGCGATGAGTGTGACCGGGGTGACCAGCAGCCCGTATTTGACAAATTCCTTAAAGGTAAGCTTCACGTCTTTATCTCGAAGGATGCTCATCCACATGATCCCTGCAAGTGCACCAATAGGTGTGATGTTTGCCCCAAGGTTTGAGCCGATCGTCGTGGCAAGGATCGCTGGGAGAAGATTTGCATGGGAGACTGCCCCAACGATAGGAACGTAGGCAACCGTCATCGGGATGTTATTAAGGATGTTAGCAGCGAACGTAGAAGAAACACCATACACAAAGATTGTTGCGGTCGTCGATGCTCCGCAGATGCTGTTAAAGAAAATCCCGACATCCTTAGTAATGCCGTAGAGCCTGAGTGCTTCGACGGTTATGAACAATGAAAGGACAAAAGGGATGATGCTCAATGGCATCTTCCGTAGCGTTGGTTTGACCAGAACGCGCCTTTTATCAATTTTTTCTTTCATCACCGTGACCAACGTATCTCGAAGGAGGAGAATGACGAAGAGCGCGAGCCCAAACCCTAGCGAGATGATCCACATATCAATACCGAAGTAGGGTGCGATTGCAAGACCGACGATACATCCACCAAGGGTTAAAAGTCCAAGGATGGTGCTGGGAGTATCGGTTATTGCGGAGCGGGGATCGATAGTTTCGGTTTGTCTTAGAGGTTTGTTGATACTTTTTCTAAAGATGAAATAAAGGAGGGTCATATTGACGAGCCCTGCAGCGAGTGCTGGCAGCAGCATCCATTTGGTATATTCATCGAACCGTAAATCAAAAGCGGCTGCAAGCATAATGTTTGTAGGATTGCCGATGTAAAGCATCATGCTCCAGGTGTTCGCTGCGAAGAACTCGGCGATGAGATAGGGTTTTGGGTCGATACCAGCGTTTTTTGAAAAATAGTAAATGAACGGGGTGAAGGTAAGTATGATAATGTCATTGGACGTAAATATTGTAAGAATTGAAACAGTCAAGTAAAGAGTGAAATAGAGTCGTCGACCGCTGCCACTGGCATGTTTTAATGCGATACGTGCACAATATTCGAAAAATCCTGTGATGTCCAGGAAAATGCTCATAAAAACCATCGAGAGAAACAGGATCAAGACACCAAAGGGATTGAGGGAGCCAAAACCCTGAAGTCCGCCAAGTATTTGTGTTGAGTTTAGAATTCCAAATATGATAATAAGAATTGGGCCGAGTAGTGCCCCGAGGATATAGGTATCTATCTTTATGTTACGCAAACCCAGTCGTATATAGAGGTATCGTCTTCTCAGAATAAGATAGATGGTTACAAGGGATGAGGCAAGAAAGATAAGTTCAACAGCGAGTTTTGCATCCATTCTAGGCAGTTATCTTGCTCTAAATATAAAGTCTTTATAGAATTATCAAAAGATTCGAAGGTTGATGGTTTTTCCCTCCTCTATACGTCTCTCCTTATAGGTTTTTATGGAAATTTATATATATATAGCAAGTATTATGTATACCAATCCAAAATAATATTGGAGGAAAATTTATGACCATGAACAGTAGAAAAATGAATAATAATTCCTTAATGCGAGTGAGTACAGTCTTATTTCTAGCATTTGCACTCATAGCATCAGCATGTATTTTTCCCTTGGGAATACAAACAGGTGCAACAACAATAGGCAGTAAGAATCCCAATGAGCCAAACAATCCTATACCAGCAAATGGGACGACGAATGTCCCTATTTCGACGAATTTGACCTGGGTTGGAAATCCTGAGGGGGATAACGTTACCTATGATGTATATTTCGGGTTTAACAGCACTCCACTAAAAGTAGCATCGAATCAGTCGAAAACCATCTACAAGCCTGCGACTATGAATTATTCAATCAAATACTACTGGAGAATTATCGCTTGGGACAATCATAGCAACTCGACAGCAGGACAACTTTGGTCATTTACTACTATCATAACCAATAGTCCACCGGTTTTCGGTACCCCATCGCCAACGAATGGTTCAACAGGACAACTCTTAGATTTCATCTGGAGCATTCCGATTAATGAT
>DQIQ01000085.1 GCA_003942085.1 Thermoplasmata archaeon
TTCATGCTCAGGTAACTGGTTTTTGTGACAATGATATGATCAATCAGCTGGATTCCGAGCAGCACTCCCGCCTCTTTCAGCTGCGTTGTGATCGCAATGTCCTGTGGGCTGGGATCAAGGGAACCCGAAGGGTGATTATGAACGCAGATGATCGATGCGGCCCTGTCCGTGATTGCATCGGCAAACACCTCCCGCGGATGGACAAGACTGTGGTTGAGCAGACCCAGGGTGATCGTTCTGTTGCCGAGAACTTCTCCAGCGCCATTGAGGGTGATACAGATGAAATGCTCCTGCCGTTTTTCTTTTAAATAAGCAACATGGGGGAGAATATCCTCGGGTTTTGTCACATGCGTATTCGTTCCTCCATTAGGGGAATATCTCCGTGCGAGTTCAAAGCACGCCGTGATCTGCGACGCTTTAGTAGGCCCGATTCCTTCTACAGCTGCTAGATCCTCATACCTGATTTTCTCCCGATGTTTTTCGATAAGCCCGCAGATTTCTTTTGCAAGCATGCGGACGTCTTTGCTTTTTGTACCCCGCCCAATGATTGCCTCGATCAATTCGGTGTCTGACAGGGCAGAGGCGCCTTTTTTTGCAATCTTCTCACGTGGCCTGTCGTTGGGGGAAATATCTTTCATCGTTTTCATAATACCCTCCGGGAAACCAAAAAATGAATTAAATAAGGTTATTTCTGTTTTGATTACTGTGATTCGAGTTGCATCAGAATTTTCCTGAGTACTCAATCGATGTCTGATCGTTCGTCAGGTTCAGTATTCATCGTCTGTAATTTCCGAGGATTTGAGAAATGAATGCTAATCACTAGCGGAGGAAAATCCCCCGTCTGATAAGAAAGATGTTTTTTAAATGCTCCTGCTATCCACAACCCCCAACGGATTTTGATTGAAAAGGGGTTCAAAATTCTCGAAAGGGGGAGCTTCAAGTTTTATAAACGTTTTCCCTCGTCCACCTACCGGCTTAAAGCCGGTTTCAGCCACCGCATCAGGTGCATCGGAGGCAGTTGCGCGTACCTGAATCTTGAAGTCCCCCGGTGGGAGTTTTGTTACATCGAGTTGTGCAAAGTCCACATATTCCATTGTGTAGGGATCATACGTGTGTGTTACTGTGTCGAATATTACCCAATCTCCTGTATCGACACAATTGGAAGATCGTCCTTTGATGCAATATTTGATCTTTTCAGTAAGAGTTTTATTGCCTGTATAATTTGTACTCCACGTTACGGGAAGGAGAACCTTAATCTCTCCGTTCTCAGTAATCATAAGATTATCGAGAGTGATCGTTTTTCCCGTAATATTAGTGACCGTGAGGTTGGGCACTACCGTAATGAATGTTTGCGGGAGATACAGGGTCTGTGTTCCCCCATTAAAGGTTACTGTTGAATGATTGCCGAATACATCAATCAATCCACTCTGGTTGACTTTCAATCGGAATGTCGCATTCCACTGTTCTTTGAGTTTTATTGTTCCAATGGTGAAGTCCAGTTTATGATCAGCCCAATCAGTGGTTTGGTCGGTGAAATTTATTTTTCCATCCTGCCATCCGATCTTTGTCGATGGGACATAGGTATATACATCAGCTCCAGGTATCGTTACACCGGTGACATTAATATACTGGAAATCCGTCGACATCGTGGTGTCCACTCCCGGGTCACTGACTTCTGCATAAATCGCTGCATACACCTCGCTTAGGGCCGTGTTATCAGCAGCAATATAATTGCATCCAGGGGATGCAATTGATGTTAATGTTGCAGTATCAGCATCACTTCCAAAAGCGATGGTATATATCTTTATTTTTTGTACATCCTTGATAATCGATGCGATGCTGATGGCTGCAGCTTTTGCTGTATTGCTAGTATCTGTGCTTGATTTATAATCCGATGGCAAGTATGCTTTCAGCGGGAATGTGGAATTGATTGGAGCCAGGTTTGCGATACCATCAGACATTATTATAATTACCTTGGGGTGGGTAGGATCTCCCTTCATATTAAACTCTGACATAGCCGCGCCTAGGCCACAGCCAATACATGTACCTCCTTTTGCCCCATAAGTATTAATTGTGTTATTGAGATTGGTTGAAGCATTTGTAAAGTCAAGATCAATCTTTGCATCTGAATACCAGTCAGGATTACCTGGTTGACCATACATTCTCGTCCACTCTGTGGCATAGGGATTAAAAGGGTATGCACTTGCATTATTTTTTTGTATATTATACAGTTGCTGGGCTTCCGTGCTGTACGATACTGGCGCATTCGAATACGATGCGAGAGCGATAGATAACTTACCATCTGACATGCCCACGAATTTTTTCAATGCGGCTTTTGTACCAGTCAGTTTCGTGCCGGCCATACTACCTGACAAATCTGTTACAAGAACTACATCTGAGGGTTGGGTAAATGCCCAACCGTCACCGGTAAAGGCAATACTTACGTTAACAGTTTGGTTTATCTCAACAGTACTACGATCCGTTGATGTTTTCACACTCAAGAATGGATAATTTTTCCAGGTAAGCGGGATAATTTTTTTAGTATTATTCCAGGTTGCATTAACATTACAATGTCCAGTTGCCGATGCATTGAAAAGGGTGTTTCCTGCTGTCGTAAAGCTTCCGGGTGTGAATTGAACCACGGCTTGTCCATATTTGTTGGTTAAACTGCTTGAACTAGAAAGACTAGGATGTGCTGTAACGTTATATGTTCCCTCATATGTTTCATTCTCTAACGTGAAGGTTACGATCGTATCATTAACCGCATTTCCTGATACATCTGCGACCGTTGCGACGATATTTGAAACAAATGTTGAGGGCGGGACATCATGACTTGGCATAGTAGCAGGGTTTCCCGTAAGGGATATAATCGCCGCACCAGTGTCCTTGAATATTATCCTCTGCGTTAAGGCAAGCGTCGAATTCGCAACGGATGTTGCAGTAATGTCAATTTCTCCAATAGAATTCCTGGGACCATATTGTACCGTTACCTGACCCAGATTGTTTGACAGGAACTGTCTTTCCTCGCCGGTGACGGAGGTATTTACCCAGATAAATTGTTTGTTCGTTGGATTCCCGTATTCATCAAACAAACTATAAATTATCGTGAAATAACTCACGCCGTCTGCGGGAAGCGTAGGCGGAGACCCCGATGGTGAATAAACCTGAGTCATCGAAAATGGTTTGCCTATCGCCTCGGCAGTAATCCATTCGAGTTGGTTTGGGATACTCTCATATGCGTCCATTGCAATGTTGTTGTCCCCTACGCGGGAGGTTAATTTGACATTTACTGACGTGTTTCCATTGGCATCGAGTATGCGGGTAACATCATGTGCATAGCCGGTTTCAGCAAAACCGCAGTCATCCGGGGCAGGACCGGAAACGTGGAGATTGATGATATGATTCCCTCTTCGATTATCGACAGGATTCCGGTACTGGTCAGTAAGGGATATATTGAAAGGAACTTCGGATGCAACGGTTCCATTCATCGGATGGGAAAAATCGGCAAAATAGGCACTGTTGTGATCGATATTCTGCATTGTTGAACCAGAAATCCCTGCGGGGATGGATGCATTTATTTGTGCTGCACCACTCTTGTTGCTCACTTTGAAGGTGCTTGAAGCCATTCCCGATAGATTTGTGGTGACTTGTGTGGGACTTATGTTTCCATATAACGGATCAACTTCAAGGTTTACGATTACTCCCGGTACATCACCGCTATAAGGAAATGTAGTATTCGTTACTTTTATTGTGATGGTGGATTGATCAAGATTATTAGCTATGATCCAGGGTTTGTCCGTGGTGACGGTCAGGGTATCCGGAATCCCGACTGCCGCAACGGTTCCTGCCAGGAAAAACAGACCCATGATTAGTAAAATGCCAGGTTTTACTCTCATATTCTGATACCAGTCAAAAATATTATTAATAAAAGTATATAAACATATCTAATTAAAAAAATCATAATTTAGTGTTTGATTACGAAAATTTTTGATTTTAACAAGAAAAAATATGGTTTCCTGGGAATTCAAATAATAAAGGATATATTTCTGCCCTATGAAGAATCTTTAAGTAAAAACTATTCAATACCAATACTACATGACAACCTTTGAAAATACAAAGGAAGCGTTTGCCGGAGAATCCCAGGCAAACCGAAAATATCTGGCGTTTTCTGAAAAAGCTGCTGCTGAAGGCTTCAACAATGTTGCTATTCTCTACAAGGCAGCTTCTGAAGCCGAAGCAATCCATGCAAAAAAACTCTTAAAGGTGCTGGCGGCTATCGAATCCACGCAGAAAAACCTTGAAACCAGCATCACAGGTGAGACACACGAGTTCACCCATATGTACCCGGAATTTGTAAAGCTGGCAGAGTCTGAAGGTAAAAGTGATGCAGTGCTCGCTTTCACCCATGCAATGAAAGCCGAACAGGTTCATGCAACCCTCTACAAGAAAGCCCTCGATGCAGTAAAAGCCGGAAAAGATATCGGGCGGGAAAAAATTTTCCTCTGTCCTGTCTGCGGGAATATCGAGATCGGCAAAGTCCCCGACAAGTGTCCTATCTGCGGTGTTTTCGG
>DQIQ01000016.1 GCA_003942085.1 Thermoplasmata archaeon
AAATTCATCACCAGTGGGTACCGACTTATTGAACCGCATTGGAAACAACTCTATCCCTACTTCAAAGATAAAAAGAAGACAATCCCGGAGCTGATCGAGGGTGAAAAACTCGAAATCGTCAAGGTTACGGTAAACGAAGAGACCACAAAACCGCCACAGCGCTACACCCAAGGGGCATTGATCGCAAAGATGGAGCAGCTTACCTTGGGGACGAAATCCACCCGTCATGAAATCATCAGCAAGCTGTATGGCCGTAAATATGTCACCGGGGGAACACCGATTCCGACATCGACTGCTATCGCAGTCGTTGAGGCGTTGATCAACTGCGATGTGGTCAAACCGAAGATGACCGCCGAGCTAGAAGCAGATATGAACGACATCGCAGAAGGCAAAAAGACGGTGGAAGAAACCGTGAAAGAATCACGACTGATGCTTACTAAAGTTATGGACGAGCTTGAGCCTGAGAAAGAAAAAATCAAGGAAAACATCACCAATGCTGTGAGGGCACAAAACACCATCGGGCCTTGTCCGAAATGCGGAAAAGCCCTTGTCGTAAGGGTCTCTAAGAATGCGAAACGATTTGTCGGTTGTACCGGGTACCCGGACTGTACGAACACCTATTCACTTCCTCAGCAGGGCGGTCTGACGATGACGACAAAACTCTGTGACGCCTGCAACACCCCTATCGTTCAGGTGAAAATGAAGGAGCGACGGTCTTGGGAGCTCTGCCTAAATTCTGATTGCCCGAAGAAAAAGAAAAAAGAACCGGGGAAACAACCGCCACTACCACCGGTAGCCTAGCGCTTCCGTTTCCCTGCTTTCTTTGTTACGGTTTTTTTCTTCACTGTTTTCTTTATTTTTACGACCTTTTTCTTCACAAGTTTTTTTTGTTTCAAGACTTTTTTCTTTACAGGTAACGCTTTCTTCAGTTTCTTCGCAAGTTTTGGTTTTAGTTTCGGTTTCTTTGCTTGTTTCACAGGCTTAGGTTTTTTTGCTTTTACTTCTTTTTTTTTAACTGGAACAACCTTTACTTTTTTCACTGATTTTTTAACAGGTTTCCTTTGTTCCTCTAGTTTTATAACAGGTTGTTCAGCTGGTTGCTCTGCAGGTGTTTGTTTTGGTTCTATAACAGGCTGAGGTTTTTCTTCCGTCGTTAGTTTTTCCTCAGTCATGCCGATCGGCATCTGCTGCATCGCCTCAACTGATGCTGCTTCGCTTTCAGTCTCCTCAAGGATTTTTGTAATGGTTACTGATACGACCTTGTCTCCTTCGTTCAGTCGCATGATCCGCACACCCATGGTGTTCCTGCCTTGCTCTCGAATATCACGCACTGATATTCGCACCGTCATTCCATGTTCCGTGGTGATAATCAACTCGTTATCATCAGAGACCTGACTGACGAACACGACATTACCATTACGTTCATTGGTCACAATGGTTCGGACGCCTTTGCTGCCTCGGTGGGTCATACGATATTCGTCGATAGGTGAGCGTTTCCCAAACCCGTTCTCAGTTAACGTAAACAATGAACCCGTGATATCGACAACAGTCATACCGACCACAGCGTCTTTCTTGTTTTTCATCCGGATGCCGATGACCCCATGCGTCGCCCGTCCCATGGGCCGAAGTTCCTTTTCATTGAACCGGCAGGCCTGACCGCCAGATGTTGCGATCATCACGGTCTTTGTCCCATCAGAAAGCTCGACACCCATCAGCTCATCTCCCTCTTCGAGTTTAATGGCGATGATACCATTGACCCGGATGTTACCATAGGCGGACAGCTCAGTCTTTTTAATAGTCCCTTGTTTGGTTGTAAATATCAGGAAATGTTTATCATCAAACTCATGGATAGGAACCGTACATGCTACCTTCTCTGCTTCTTCGAGTCGTGGCAGCAGGTTAATGATAGCTTTTCCTTTCGCGTAACGGTCTCCCTCTGGGATTTTATATGCTTTCAGCCAGTAGACTCGCCCGTGGTTGGTGAAAAACATGAGGTAATCATGGGTGCTGGTGATAAACGTGTCAACCACGAAGTCCTCTTCTTTTGGCCGTACGCCAATGAGTCCTTTACCGCCCCGATGCTGTGTCCGGTAGGTTTCCGTTGGTATTCTTTTGATATAGCCTTCTTTAGTGATGGTGACCACGACTTGCTGCACAGGGATAAGATCTTCGATATCAATGCCTGCATCTCCTTCAACGATCTGAGTACGGCGAGTGTCACCAAATTTCTCTTTGATTTCAAGCAGTTCTCGTTTAATCTCCGCTAGTATCTTTTGTTTATCAGCAAGCAATGATTCGAGCTGTTCGATGAGTTGCTTGGTTTCAGTGTATTCTCTCTCCACTGCTTCGATTTCCATGCCCGTGAGTTTCTGCAGCCTCATGTCAAGGATGGCTTTCGCTTGTATCTCTGAGAGTTTAAACCGAGTCATCAACCCGTTCTTTGCTTCTTCGACTTCTTTACTGTGTCTGATGATCTTAATGACCTCGTCGATGTTCCGAAGGGCAATCATCAGACCTTCCAGGATATGAATTTTCTCTTTTGCTTTCTTCAAATCATAGGTCGTGCGTCGTGTAATAACAAGGATTCGATACTCTATATAATGCTGTAGGATCTCCCTCAGGGTCAGAACCTTTGGTTCCCCTTTGACAATCGCCAGATTCAACACACCAAACGATGACTGAAGCTCCGTATGTTCAAACAGTTGATTCAGCACCACATCATCGATCGCGTCACGTTTCAACTCAATGACAATACGCATACCTTTACGGTCACTTTCATCACGAAGATCAGAGATGCCCTCAAGTTTCTTGTCTTTCACCAGCTCAGCGATCGTCTGAAGAAGGACTGATTTATTCACCTGATACGGCAGCTCATGAACAATGATTTTGTTTTTCTGTTCGCCTTCCTCAATCGAGGTTTTCGCACGAACGACCAGTGAGCCTCGGCCTGTAGTATTCGCGGAAAGAATCCCACCACGACCACAGATAATACCACCAGTGGGAAAATCAGGTCCTTTAATGATATCCATAAGCTCCGTGGTGGACGTCTCCGGAGCTTCGATCAGCCGGATAGTCCCATCAATGACCTCTGAGAGGTTATGCGGTGCCATGTTCGTGGCCATACCGACCGCGATACCGGACGACCCGTTCACTAAAAGATTCGGTAATACCGCAGGAAGGACTTCAGGTTCTTTAAGCGTTCCATCAAAGTTATCACGCCATTCCACAGTCTCTTTATCAATATCCTGAAGCATGAGTTTCGTGATCTTGGCCATTTTAGTTTCTGTATATCTCATAGCTGCCGGAGAGTCACCATCGACTGAACCAAAATTACCTTGACCAGAAATCAACGGATACCGTAACGAAAAATCTTGTGCCATCCGTACTAATGAATCATAGACTGCCTGATCACCATGAGGGTGATATTTACCAAGACAATTATGTGCTAACATCCCGTTAGCAACAAACTCATGTTTATGTTCGACCTGAAGATCATACGTTATTTCTTGTCCAGCATCTTCGATGCTACTAACTTGTAAAAAGTATACTTTATCAGTGATAATTCTGTCGATAAATTCATATAATTCAGAACCAATTTTTTTTATTTTATTTTGAATACCCCATTCGATTATTTGAGAAATTCGTAAGGGTTTATCATGAATCTCTTTAGAGTAGCGTATCTTAACTCCGGAGGGGTGTTTGATCCCTGATCTGATTTTATTTCCTTCTACATCTTTGTACCAACCGCCATCTAAATGACGGGCGCTTAATTCACTAAAGATATTTTTACTACCATATGGTAAAATCTCGAACGCTGATTTCCCTAATTTATTGATTGATAACTCACACAATTTTTGTGATTTTGCTGCATCGGCCAGATCCAACTCACGTCCCATTTTTTGGGCACATTCCCCTCTGAATTCTAAAGTAAAAAATGGATGTCTGCTTGTTATTTCTCGGCCGTCAAATATACCGCCCATTTTCTCTTTTTCACGATATTTAATTCCATGAATATCAAAATGATGAAGAAGTATGAGTAATTGATTGGCTAACTCTTTTGAAACTGTGCCATAATGAATGACATTTCTTTCTTTATGGATACTTCCATCGCCATCGATTAAGCCGCTAATAAAAGAAAAAATAACTTCTTTTGGACTTCGGAAAATCTGTTGAGGTATTTTTTTATTTTCAGCTTTTATACCTGACAGATTGTAATTAGTGATAAAATATTGGTTTATTGTTTTCCTGTTGATCCTTATTTGAAAACCCTTATGTAATAATACCAGTCCATTAGAATTTTCATATTCATAATCGATCTGTTCAATCGTGGGAACATAATCAAACTCATCTTGTAAAATATGTTCAATTCTTTTGATAATGGATTGACTATTAGAATAGAAACATAACCTTTTGCTGTTTTCCACCCAGCCATCAGAGATTAATTGTCCAAGTAAATAAGCGATATTTTTATTTAATAATTTGTCCCCCACTTTCAATTCTTTTTTAACATCAGGAAACAGAGACTTTATAACAATATAATCATCTTCAGTAAGCTCTTTTGCCTCCTTCCAGATAAATTTCCAATCAGGAGTGAGGACTTTAAATTTCTGTGATTTGGTGGCAGTTGTTTCAAGGCCATTTTCTAAGACAATTTTCACAAGATCTTTCTTGGGCATTATATATAATTCATTAACATTTTCTAAGCCCTCTTGTGTATAGACCGCATCTCCTTTTTTTACATCCTGTATCGGTACAAGTCCTTGTTCAGTGAGTACTAATGTGTCTTTAACAAAGCATTCTCCGACCACTCGAGCAGATTTCTTATATGATTTCTCATAACCCATTCCCATCTCATTCATCGCATGAAGTATTCTTCGATGAACCGGTTTTAAACCATCCCGAATATCAGGCAGCGCCCTGCTCATGATGACACTCATTGAATAATCAATGAATGCGCGTTTCATCTCTTCGTTGATATCACGGGGTTGATCGTTTTTCTTATTAATCTCAGCCATTTCTCATCACCTCAGATGTCCAGATTCACCACGTCTTTTGCATGTTGTTCAATGAATAGTCTTCGTGGCTCAACTGCCTCGCCCATGAGAATCGTGAACAGTTCATCAGCCTCCACCGCATTTTCAATGGTCACTTGTAGCATCACTCGATGGTCAGGATCCATGGTTGTCTCCCACAGCTGCTGCGGGTTCATTTCTCCTAAACCTTTGTATCGTTGTATACCAAGCCCGGTTTCTCCCATCTGTTTTGCTTTCTGCATGCGTTCCTGCTCTGAGTACGCATAATCAACTGATTTACCTTTGGTAAGCTTATACAATGGTGGCTGTGCGATATACAGATACCCTCTCTCGATCAACGGTCGCATATACCGGTAGAAAAAGGTAAGCAGTAATGTTCTGATATGTTCACCGTCAACATCAGCATCGGTCATCAGGATAATCCGGTGATACCTGGCGTTCTCAATATTGAACTCCTCAGCAATACCAGATCCAATAGCGGTGATCAGATGAAGGATCTCCTCGCTTTTCAGGATTTTATCCAACCGAGCTTTCTCTACATTTAGGATCTTTCCTCGAAGCGGGAGAATCGCCTGGAACTCCTTGTCACGTGCTTGCTTTGCACTCCCTCCGGCCGAATCTCCTTCCACAAGATATATTTCTGATTGAGCAGGGTCACGACTAGAGCAATCAGCAAGTTTACCTGGAAGTGCTGATGATTCCAGTAATCCTTTTCGTCGGGTGAGCTCTCGTGCTTTTCGTGCTGCCTCACGAGCCTTGCTGGACAGCACGGCTTTCTCAATGATGACATGGGCAACCGGTGGGTTTTCCTCAAAAAACTCAGCAAGTTTCTCGTATGCGACACTTTCAACAATGCCTTTTACCTCTGAGTTGCCTAGTTTGGATTTGGTTTGTCCTTCAAACTGTGGTTTTCGTATTTTCACGGAGATAATCGCAGTCATGCCCTCTCGTGAGTCTTCACCGCTCAGACCAAAGCTTTCATCAAATAACTTGTTTTTCCGTCCGTAATCATTTAAGACGCGGGTTAATGCGCCTTTGAAACCGACAAGATGTGTGCCGCCTTCAATGGTGTTAATGTTATTGGCAAACGTAAAGATGCTCTCGGTGTATCCATCAGTATATTGCAACGCGATTTCTACCTGAGTGGATTCCTTTTCTCCCTGGATGTAAATCGGTTTTTGATGGAGCGGTGTTTTATTTTTATTAATATGAAGAACAAATTCACTGACTCCGCCATCATAGCGGTATGTTTCATGTTTATCGGTTCGTTCATCAGTAATTTCTATTTGCAAGCCTGCATTAAGAAACGCCATCTCTCGCAAGCGAGTCGCGATGGTATCATAGTCAAATTCAGTGGTTTCAAAGATCTCTTTATCTGGGAAAAATGTAACAGTCGTTCCAGTGTCATTTGCTTTTCCTATGACTTTGAGTGCCGAGGCTGTTTTTCCTCGTTCGAAGCGTTGTTCGTATTCTTTACCGTTTCTTCTGACTTTCACTTCAAGCCATTTTGATAACGCATTAACACAAGAAACACCGACACCATGTAGTCCACCGGAGACTTTGTATGCTTGTCCGTCGAATTTACCACCTGAGTACAGCATGGTAAGGATGACTTCGACGCCAGGTATTTTGTATTTTTCATGAATATCGACCGGGATTCCTCTGCCGTTGTCATCAACGGAAAGTGATCCATTTTTATGAATGATCACTTGTACAGCTGTGCAATAGCCAGCGAGTGCTTCATCAACTGCGTTATCAACAACTTCGTAGACAAGATGGTGTAACCCTCGAACATCAGTGCTTCCGATGTACATCCCTGGGTTTTTTCGTACTGATTCGAGTCCTTCCAGTACCTGTATTTTATCAGAATTGTAGGAACTTTCAAGCATTGTTTTGTTGTCTTTCATTGCCATCACTTCGTTACAAAGTCTACACTAGTTCTGGTTGTCTTATGTCGGAGTTTTTTATCCCATTTTCCTAGGGTAGCTTTACAGGAGACTCATATGGAGTAAAGCCTAATAAAGGTTACTATTGAGCGGACCTTAATAAATTCAAATCATGTCTTTCCTTAGGAAATTTTAATACATTACAATGTTCAGTGCAGTACTTAACTAATGAAAGTAAATAAACGAGTATTTAAACTACCCGCATTAAAACCTGTTTTGACCGGTTTTTTAAGAAGCATTAAATAACTACAAAGATATCACCTGCGCGGTGGAGGTTTATGAACAAAAAAATCGTAATAAGCATCTTTTTTATCGGCCTATTGTTAGCAGGAAGCACCTATGTTGGCATTGGAGCTGCGGCAGACCAAGATCTCGCAGAACAATATGCTCCAATTCTTTATTTCACGAATGCTGAAAAATGTTATCCAATAGATGTTTCCTACGCCCTTGAAAACTCTTATTTATATGAGGTTGGCAACCCAACACCCCTGTCTACCGCACCAACGGCAGCGATACTTAGCAACTATACCTCTGATAATTTTTATCTTGACAATCAACGGGGGACTGTCGCGGTCGGCGACAATGGTATCGAAACTGATTATCAAAACAAGATGGCAACGCTCGGTTACAAAGTCTACGCTCACGTTGATACCGCAAGCAACGTCATTCAATACTGGTTCTTCTATGCCTTTAACGGTGGGGATCTGAATCGTCATGAAGGCGACTGGGAAATGATCCAGGTAGTACTTTCAGGAGGACAACCAACCCATGTGATGTTCAGTCAGCATAACAACGGACAATCAGCGAAATGGAGCCAAGTCGACAAAGAAGCAAACCATGTTAAAGTGTACGTCGCGAAAGGAAGCCATGCGAACTACATCAAACCATATTCTGGGAAACTCGGCTTAGCGAGTGATACGGTTGGCGATAACGGCAAAGTCATACGACCGACAGAATACACCGTTGAGGTTCTGGATGCTCAACCCTGGTTATCCTTTGCAGGACGTTGGGGCTGGGCTGGTGCGAACCAATCAGCAGCAGCTGAAGCAACTCTCCTTGGAGAAGCAGGACCAAATGGGCCGAAGTTCAGAGAATCAGGTCAGATGTGGGTTCCGCTCAGCTGGGCTGCTGGACTTCAATCAGCAGACAACAACATGTTCATCCTGGAATGGCTCGTCTATAACTTCGTCATGCTGTTCTTCCTTGTCACATTGCTTTCCCTTCTTCTTTTAGTCTTTTTCATCTACCGGCGACATAAGAAATACGGGCTAGGCCCACGGATATTTTCGCTCTTCTACATCGATGGTTCGAATCAGAAAAGCATCGGTAATCTCCTCTGCATCGTTGCACTCATCATTGCAGTCCTCGGTTTGTTCTACCCATGGTACACCGTCGTTGCCAATGTCTCGGTCCCACCATACCAGCAAACAGGTGCGTTCAATGCGGTCTCCATCGATGGTATCAACGGCATTCAAATACGACTTCCTGATCGAAGCGGGCCGGTCCCTCTTGGGACATTTGCCTTGCCCTTCTACCTTCTCATCGGCATCGCACTTGTGTTCATCATACTGTCAACCATCGGGATAGCACAGAGTAGGAAACTTGGTAAAAAATATGTTCTCCGCGGAATACGGCTCCTGGTCCCCTTCGTTCTTATCTTGGTGTTCATCATGGCGGTTGCATCAATCATTCCACTTTTTACTCCGGAAAATCTCAAAGGAAACACCGATATGTCAACCGCGATGCGTGCGGTCTCCGCTGCTCCCTTCAACGGACAATACACATTCCAAACCACAGACGTCGCAGGAGGGTCAGTCCACCTTCAATGGGGGTTTGGGGTCGGTGCGTATCTCCTACTGTTCGCCGGCATCATCCTGATCATGGCTGGTCTGGTGGAAATAACAGCCAATGAAGTATTTTTCGAGGGAAAATCACCCGCTCCAACAAAAACCGTAGAGAATAACGAAGAAAAAAACAAGAAATAAATGATGTACTAAAAAAAAGAAAGTGGTATCGATGCTCATCAACGCTGACCTGCATATCCATTCAAGATACTCTGGTGCGACCAGCGAAAAAATGACGATAGCTGCTCTTTCTGTTGAGGCGCCCCGGAAAGGAATCAACGTCATGGCCACCGGGGACTGCCTGAATGGCAATTGGCTCAGAGAAATAAAGACCTGTACAGTCATCGATGACGGGACACTTGAGATGAATAAAACCAGATTCATTCTCAGTACGGAGGTCGAAGATGCCACTCGCGTGCATCATCTCCTCTATTTTCCAAGTTTTTCCGCTGTTGAATCCTTCAAGGAACACATCAAATCAAAATCAAAAAACCTTGAGACCGATGGACGACCAAACGTCAACATGAACGGCATGGAGCTTGCAAGTTACGCTAAAGATGTCGATGCCCTCATCGGCCCTGCGCATGCGTTCACCCCCTGGACTGCGCTGTATGCGTACCATCCGAATCTTGAGAGCTGTTACGGGGATCTAACCCCTTATATCTCCTTTGTCGAACTCGGGTTAAGTGCTGACACCGATTATGCAGATACCATCCAGGAGCTTTCCCGACTCACTTTTCTGACGAATTCTGACTGCCACAGTCCTCATCCGGTACGGCTCGCCAGGGAGTTCACCCGCTTTGAGGTTCATGATGCGACCTTTGCAGAAATAAAAAAGGCGATCCAGCGCACCGGAGGCAATAAACCGGTATTGAACGTCGGTCTTCCACCACAGGAGGGAAAGTATAATGAATCTGCGTGTATCGCCTGCTTTACCCACTATACCCTTGATGAGGCGGTCAAACGACGGTGGAAATGCAGCTGCGGCAAACGCATCAAAAAAGGGGTGAAAGACCGTATCGGGGAGATCGCAACCTTTAAAGAGCCGCGACACCCTGAGCATCGACCACCTTATCTTTACCTCATCCCGCTCACTGAGATGATCGCCAAAGCACTCGGGCAGCATACGCCGTTTACCCAGAGTGTTTCGAAGTATTGGGATGAGCTCATCAGCAAGTTCGGCTCTGAAATAACGGTATCACTCGATGCAGATCTGCGCGAGGTCGCCCAGGTGACGATTCCTGCGATCACCGATGCGATCCGGGCGTTTCGGGACCATAAAGTGATCATCATCCCTGGTGGTGGAGGAAAATATGGGACTATTGAGCTTCCGACGGAAGATGCAATAATTCCTGTATCTCTAGGCCCGAAGAACTCCCAGAGCAGCCTTTTAGATTATTGACGGACCCGTGATTTATTTGGATTATAAAAAAGCTGAACGAACGATACAAAAAATCCTCTTGACGCACCCGACATCAACTGTTCTGCAAAAGGTCGTTGATATCCTCTATGAATGTTTTGAGAAATACAGCTGGGTCGGAATCTATCTTGTGAAGGGAAACGACCTCGTTCTTGGGCCCTGGAAAGGGAAACAGGCAACCGAGCATACAAGGATACCCATCGGTACCGGGGTGTGTGGTACTGCAGCAAAAACCGGCAGAACCGAGCAGGTGGATGACGTCTCAGCAGATACACGGTATCTGTCGTGTTTCCTTTCAACGAAATCAGAGATCGTCGTTCCGATCAAAAAAAGAGCGCTCGTTGTCGGTGAGATCGATATCGACTCTGATAAGCCTGCCGCGTTTACTGACGCTGACAGTGTGTTTTTAGAAAAAGTGGCAGATATGCTCAGTCAGCATATCTGAGAGAGTTTTTTTGTCAGTACTCAAGATCTTCATCATCGCCGGACTGGCTCAGAAAAGGTTCGTTCATCACTCGCAGGAGAATTCCTCAACCGCCATTTAAGAGTTTTCATCGTGGAAGAATGGATGATCTGATCAGACGGTCGACATACAGTTTAGCCCAGATGAACGTAATGGCAGAACCAATAATATTTGAGACAACAATTCCCCACCAGGCGCCGACAAGACCCCACCCCAATATCACAGCAAAAAGCCAGGCAAGAGGGAGTATCAATATCATCGTACGAAGGACGGTTGCAATCAACGAATAGAGGCCCTTTCCCACTCCTTGGAAAAGCGATGATGACAGCATACCAAAAGCGGTCGCAGGATAGTAAATACAAATAATCCTCAGAAACGTGGTAATATCGTTTCCGAGATGTGCCATATCCGAAGAAACTGTGAACGCAAGGGTGATTACTGGTGCGAATATAAAGGTGGCAACGGCGATCGATGTTTCTATGAGGATGCCGATTTTCAGTGCGTAGATATGGGCGATATCAAGTTTCTTATATTCACAGGCGCCATATGCAGCCCCGGTGACTGAAACAACCGCGGTCGCCATGCCAAGAAGCGGCATTGACGCGGTCATTGCGACCGCCCACCCCGCGGAAAAAACAGCGACACCATCTGTTCCACTGACTTGCTCAACGATGATGTTCATCATAAACAGCATGATTCCCATGGACAGCTGCAGTAATGACGCAGGAAAGCCAACCGCTAAAATATCCTTGATGATGCCTTTGTCGAAATGAAACCCGTGGAAATGAAATGTAAGAAAGGTATTCTTTTTCATAAACAACCAGTTGAACAGCAACAGGGCAGACACGCTCATCGAAACCACTGATGCGATCGCGGCACCAGGGACACCCCATCCGAAAACGTAGATGAAGATCGGGTCAAGGACCGCATTTAAAATTCCCCCGAGAACCATCGCAAGCATGGATCGTTTCGCATCACCTTCTGAGCGAAGCAGGGCTGTTGCAATCGAGGTGAAAAACCAGATGATGGCTGCGGCATACATGATCCGTGCGTAGAGTGCCGCGGTACCTGCTGCTTGTTCAGCTCCTATGATACGGAAAATATCCTCAGCGAATACGAACAGCGGAATGGCGTAAGCAAGAGTAACAATCACCATAAGGATAAGGGTATGGACCGCTGCGATATCCCCGCCTTTCTTATCCTTCGCCCCAATCTTTCTGGAGATCGCTGAACCGCCGCCCACCCCTAGTCCTGTGGCAATCGCGGTTCCCATGAACAGAATCGGAAATGCAAATCCAACAGCTGCTGCTGCATCGGTGCCAAGGCCAGAGACCCAGATACGATTAATGAGATTGTATAATGTCTGTACGACCATGGCGACAATCATGGGCAACGATAAAGTAAGGATCGCTTTCTTCGGGTCACCAAGCAGTGCTTTTACGCCTTTTGTTTGGTTCTCAAAAGGCTGAGACGAATCGTTGATATCCCCTGATGTTTTCTTGCTCACGGGCCGGTGAATGAGGCAAACGATATTTCAATTTATTGCTGCGAAAATGAGGCGAGAACTTATAAAGAAACCGATGATATAAGTTAGTAGAGCGCATACTCCTTGGTGGTCTACGGAGGTTGGTAGAATGGGTTTACTGAACAGGAAATTCCCTGCATTTTCCCTTGAGTTTGTTGGTGAGGAAATTCGTAGTATGATCAACCCTGAGCTTGCTCAGGACATGGATGTTCTCTGCGACGTTATCGTATATATGGAATACACACTTCATTCGATGCAGAAGATCGTTGAGATCAATCATGCGCAAGACAAACTTACGAAATGCCGTGAGGATATTCAGAACACGGAGTGGTGGAAGGAGAAGCAAAGCCTGGTGAATAGTGCGAAAATCACTGAGGATGTCTGGCCGTTCTTAAAAAAGACTTCGAAGTAATCAAAAGCATCTCAACGGAAATTCATTTTCTTTTTGCGTACACTCAAAGTTAGAAGACCTCTCGTTATGATCTAAAAATCAGTATTGTTCCCTAAAAGAGGATTAATAAAGCAACTCTTGTTATCAAATGCAAGGTGATATGAATGGATTTATTTGGTATGATAGGATGGATATTGTTTATTGTCGTTTTGATCTGGTTTTTCTCGATGGGAATACGCATCGTACGACCAACTCAACGGGCGCTTGTTGAACGGTTAGGAAAGTACAGTCGTTTTCGACAACCTGGTTTTGCGTGGATAATACCGGTCGTCGAACGATTGATAAAAATCAACATCACTGAAATGATGGTTAATGCAGAGCCGCAGACGATCATTACTAAAGATAAGCTCAACGCGCAGGTCGATGCTCAAGTGTACTTCAAAGTAAAAATAGATGAAGAGTCTGTGAAGGCATCTCAGTATAATGTTTTCGATTACAAATATCAAATCGTGAATCTCGCCAGAACCACACTTCGTAACATCATAGGTACTCTTAATCTGAACGAAGCAAATAGTGATAGGAACAGGATAAACAATGAGTTGATGAGCACGCTACTGCGGGAGACCGCGAACTGGGGTATCGAAGTGGTCCGTACTGAACTTAAGGAGATAGACCCACCCAAAGACGTGCAAGATACCATGAACAAGGTAGTCAAGGCGGAAAACGAAAAACAAGCAGCGATCGACTATGCAACCGCTGCTGAGACACAGGCAGATGGGCAAAGAAGAGCAGAGATAAAAAAAGCTGAGGGGATGAAACAGGCGGCGATTCTAGAGGCAGAAGGCAGAGCGCTTGCCATAGTTAAAGTCGCTGAGGCAGAGGCAGCAAAGATCGAAAAAATCAACACCGCGATTCAAAAATACTTCAGGAACGAAGCGCAGATGTACAAGAAATTAGAAACGATCCAATATTCGCTGCAGAACAACACCAAATACGTCATTGACCCGCATACGGAGATTACGAACGTTATCGCTGAGCAGATGGCAGGGATTGTCCCCATCGAAAAAAAAAGTAAGTCAGACGAACCATCGACCGATTAAAAACATCAGCTTTAATGTAAACCCTGAATTTCAAAAAAAAAAAAAATCTTTTTTAATAAAGAGTAAGTGGAGTGGGCTCGTTGAGATTCGAACTCAAGACCTTCTCCGTGTCAGGGAAACGTCATAACCAACTAGACCACGAGCCCATTCGTAAAATCATTATCACTGTATGTAGTGCAACCAGAATTTCTATTCCCTTTTAAATGTTTCAGTGTCCCTTCCTAAGAGGTCGTGACTGGGAATTCACCGGGATACCCATCGCTGATGGTGGGATGCTGTTCTTGTCCGGTGTTGAACCATACCCAAAATTCGGTCCAGGGTGCTGCATATGCGAAAGACTCTTCGGCTGAATTTATTCCATCGTTGTTTCCACCCGCGTCTCCCCATCCGGAAAAACCATCAATCAAATAATTGGAGAAAAACGCACCATATGATACCGTACTTTCCTCAGTGGACATCAACACGACCCTGTTGCTGCCGGCAAGATCCTCTACAAAACCATTGGCAAATGATGTCGCGGAGAATTGTCCGGGATTAAGGTCTTTCATCAAGGGGGGATCATTAAACCCACCGCTGTAGCAGCTATCCACGATGAGGCAGAGCCCTTTGCATTTTATCATGCTGAGGAAGAAGTTCAACAGGTCATCCCAGACTGCACCATACCATGAGGTAAATCCATTGTACATGACTAGATATTCATCTGATCCATCTGCCTCGTCTTTCGGCGGCAGATCCCATGGCCGGCCGTATTTATCTTTCAGTTGCGCTCCATGGGTCGTAATATAGACGAGCACATAATCCTCGCTTTTGGAATTTTTCCTCAGCCAGAGCAGCTCTTTAATGAGGTTCTGAAGGATCGCTTGGCTGCCTTTCACCGTATGGATGTTGGCGGGTTGCCAGTACTGTGGTGAACTAAGCAGGGTATTATACAGGTTGTCGCAGGCTTCCAGCATCTCAGGGCGATCTGCATCAGGAGTATTCAGATACACCCCCACCGCAAATAATAATGCCCAGTGCTGCGATTGTGATGTCTCCTGAATCTGTGTGTTTTTCTTTTTCATGCTCAGAGAACTCAATCCAGCGGTACACCCTGGAGAAACAAGTAATACGACACAGATGCATGAGATAATGCCTACGCTTAGTTTCATTTTTCTTTTCATAGTATCCCTCAGATAGATAGTAAGTAATATAATAATACTGTCATATAAATTCTTTTCGTTTCTTTTAAGAATCCAAAAAAAACAAACGATTTAATACGCAGCAGCTATTTCAGGGTCTAACAAGACATTAGGGGAACAATATGGAGGCGATAATCCTTGCAGGAGGCTTTGGAACCAGACTTCGACCGTTTACCTTCACCCGTGCAAAATCACTGCTGCCGATTTTAAATGAACCGATGATTTCCCATTTAGTGAAAACGTTGCCAAAAAAGGTCGACACGGTCATTCTTGCGGTGAACTACAGACGAGAACAAATCGAGGAGTATTTCCGCACCCACGATTTCGGTAAAACCATCATCGTCAACGAAGAACCAGAGCCGCTAGGGACCGGTGGGGCAGTCAAGTTCGCTGAAAAATATATCACCGGGTCTTTTTTTGTGCTCAACGCTGATATCATCTGCTCCTTGAATCTTACCGAGATGCTCCGATTCCATGAGAAGAAAAAAGCGGTCGCGACGATTTCACTGTGGCCGGTAGAGAACGTCTCGGAGTTCGGTGTCGTTGACATTAAAAAAGATGGGACTATTACGAAGTTTGTCGAAAAACCAAAAGCAGAGGATGCGCCCTCTGATCTCATCAATGCCGGGGCGTACCTGCTTGAACAACCAGTGCTCGAATACATCGAACCAGGAAAATTGGTTTCCATGGAAAAACAAATCTTCCCCCAGATCATCCAGAACACTGGGCGTTTTTTCGGGTTTAAGTTCCAGGGACACTGGATCGATGTCGGAAGGATCAGCAGCTACATCAGCGTCCATGTACACCTCTTAGAAGCTCAACGGAAGAAGTACGTGATAGGGGAGCAATGTGAAATCCTGGGACCACTCACTCATTCCTGTGCTGGTAATCGGGTGCGTATCGGAAAGAACACCACGGTAGAATCCAGTGTGCTATTCGATGGTGTCACCGTTGGAGAGAACGTTTCCTTGGATCATTGTGTGATCGGCGAAAAGGTTGAAATCGGTGAAGGCTCCAACCTGAAGAACGTCGCGGTCGGTGACAACGAAACAATTGACAAAAACACGACCCATGACAACGCCATCGTATGGAACCAACCAATCCCACAAGGATATCCAAACAAACAAATCGGCAACGTAATCGGTGAATAAACCAGGGGTCGCGGCAAACAGATTTTTATAACAGCCTGCTCATTTGCCTTGTAATGACTCAAACTATCTCGAAACAGATCTTCCGGGCTTACGACATCAGAGGGCTGTACAACAAGGATATTTCCCCTGACGTGTTTTACAAAATAGGGCTTGCTGCAGGAACCTATGTGCAGCAGATTATGAAAGGAAAACAAATGGTGATGGGCAGTGACATCCGTCAGTCCAGCGCGCCACTCGCCTATGCGTTCATCGCAGGCGTCACCGCAACAGGAACAGACGTTTGCCATGCTGGTACGACATCATTCGGGCAGACGCTGTTTAGCGGAGGGCGGATGCACGCTGATCTTGTCGCGTTTATCACCGCAAGCCACCTACCACCGGAGTGGAACGGCATCAAGTTCTACCATGGTGATGGAGTCGGGTTCCCTGAAGACCGGCTCATGGCCATCAGAGACCTTGTTCTTTCCGACTCCTTTAAGACGGTCGACTGGGATAAAATCGGTCAAGTACATTCTATCGAAACGCGGGCCGAGTACAAAGCCTTCTTTACATCACATTTTACATTTAAGGAAAAAATCAAAGTCGCCCTTGACTGCGGAGGAGCAAGCATGACGCTGTCAGCACCAGAGATTTTTACTGCATTGGGGCTGATCACGGTCCCTATCTTTTGCAGCACTGACCCGACGTTTTCGCACCGCCCCTCTGACCCGAAACCAAAGAACCTTGCGGTCCTGGTCGACGCGGTCAAAAAAAACAAATGCGATTTTGGCGTGGCATTCGACGGTGATGGAGACCGAGCGGTCATTGTGGACAACACCGGTCAGATACTCTCCGCTGATCACACAGGGATCATCCTTGGGAAATATGGACTGAAAAAGAAAAAAGGTACCATCATCGTAAACGTTGAATGCTCCAAAGTAGTCAAAGAGCAACTCGAGCCACTTGGCTTTACCGTCAAACAGATACCGGTCGGTCACACCTTTTTAACACTAGAGGCAAAACTTGAGCATGCGCCGCTTGGCATCGAGTCCTCCGGGCATTTGATCCTGCCTGAATACTTCTTATTTGACGACGCTCTCGTGATCCCCCTGAAGATAGCGGAGATCCTTGAAGCAGAAAAAAAACCTTTGCATGACCTGGTGATGACGATTCCGATGTATCCGACGAAAAAAGAAGAAATCGATTGCCCCGATGAGATCAAATTCGACGTCGTCAGCCAGCTCAAACAACAACTCGTAAAGGAGTTTGAACAGGTGAACATCATGGATGGGGTCCGCGTAGATTTGGCAGAAGGCTGGGTGCTGATTCGTGCGTCAAACACCAGCCCGATTATCAGGTTGACCGCGGAGGCAGACAATGAAACTATCCTTCATGACCTGGTCACCAAATTTTTGACCCGCACCCATGAAATCATCGCCCAAACAAAGAAAACAACCGGTTAACAAGAAGGAAGACTATGACGCGACTTTTTGGCACCAACGGCATCAGAGGCGTCGTGAACAAGGACATGAACAGCGAACTTGCCATGGGAATCGGAAAAGCCTGGGGCACCTTGCTGAAACAAACAATCATTCATCCGAAATGTGCCATTGGAACCGATGCGCGCCTCTCTAATCATATGCTGAAATCAGCGATCACCGCTGGACTTCTTTCGACAGGATGCGACGTTTGCGACACAGGGATGCTGCCCACGCCAACCCTCCAATACACCGTCAAAGAAAAACAGTTCGATGCCGGGGTCATCATTACTGCTTCACACAATCCACCACAGTTCAACGGCATCAAAGGAGTCGCATCCGATGGCACAGAACTGTCCAAAGACGTTGAGGAAGCAATCGAAAAAATATATTTTTCACAACACTTCAGCCTCGCAGAGTGGGGGTGCGTCGGAGCCTTTTCGACGTGGGACGGTGCTATAGATCTCTATATTAAAGGAATTCTGTCAACAATCGATACCACGTGTATCAAAAAACAGCGGTTCCATGTCGTCCTAGATTGTGGAAACGGTGTAGGAAGCCTGGTTGCTCCTCTGCTTTTAAAAAAACTTGGATGCACAGTGACTGAGCTTAACTGTACGCCTGATGGGACATTCCCCGGGCGTCATTCAGAGCCGATCCCGGAAAACCTGACCGAACTTATGGAAAACGTACCTGAGGCTAATGCGTCATTCGGAGTCGGGCAGGACGGTGATGCGGACCGTGCCATCTTTGTCGATGAGCGCGGGAAATACATCTGGGGCGACAAATCACTATCGCTGGTTGGAAAATATATCACCAGGGATCTGAAGGGAGGACTGACCGTCACCCCAGTCACGACCTCGACGTGTTTCGAAGATGTCATTTCTAAGAACGCAGGCAGCGTCGTCTACACCAAGGTAGGGTCTCCCATTGTAGCCCGGGTGATGATGGAGAAGCACGCGGTGTTCGGGGGCGAAGAAAACGGTGGGCTCATCTTCCCTGGCTTCCAGTACTGTCGCGATGCAGGAATGTCTCTAGCAAAGATACTGGAGATTTTGGCAAAGGAAAAAAAACCGCTCTCCGAGCTTATCGCTGAGATACCATTATATGAGCTGGTCAAAACAAAGATAGTGTGCCCTAATGAAAAAAAACAGTTGGTGATGAACCAGGTGGCGGAACAGATGCAGCACAACAAGGACCTATCGCGCATCGATAGGACAGATGGCGTGAAACTGTATCTGAAGGACGGCTGGGTGCTGATGCGTCCATCAGGGACAGAGCCGATATTCCGGGTGTATGTCGAAGCAAAAGAAAAAACACGGGCCGAGCAGTTGACGATATTTTACAAAAACCTCGTCAACTCGCTTATTCAGCATGCGTAGGAACCATTTTTTTTCCTTGGTTGGAACGCCTCCTGTCATCTAGGTAAAACTTATAAATAAGAAGCCTATACGCTATCAAACCTTCAAAGTAAAGAAAGGAATAGGAAAAGATAAATACTGAATTGAAATGTAGAATCATGGAGGTAAAATTATGGCTGAAAAACCACACCTGAATTTAGTAATTATTGGTCACGTCGATCACGGCAAATCCACACTCGTTGGAAGAATCTTACTTGATACTGGACAGTTCCCTGCACATATGGTTGAAAAGTTCAGAGAAGAGGCAAAAGCAAAAGGGAAAGAAAGTTTCGCTCTGGCATGGATTTTCGATCAACTCAAAGAAGAACGGGAACGAGGAGTCACTATCGATGTCGCGCACAAACGATTTGACACTGATAAATATTATATCACCATCATCGATGCCCCTGGTCACCGAGATTTCGTAAAAAACATGATCACTGGTACATCCCAAGCAGACGCCGCCATCCTTGTGGTCGCTGCACAGCATGGTGTCATGGCTCAAACAAAGGAGCACATGTTCCTTGCCCGGACACTGGGTGTAAAACAGATGATCGTTGCCATTAACCAGATCGATGCCACCACCCCACCGTATGACAAAGCGACCTACGAAAAGGTCAAAGCTGATGTGCATGCGTTAGCAAAAAGCGTCGGTTACAAAGACGAGCAACTCCAATTCCTCCCGGTCTCAGCATTCGAAGGAGACAACATTAAAGATAAAAAAGCGATCACCTGGTGGACTGGAGACACTATCCTGAAAGCAATTGATAAGTTCACGGTTCCAGAAAAACCAGTCAACCTTCCGCTCCGATGGCCAATCCAAGATGTCTACACCATTAAAGGTGTTGGAACGGTTCCAGTCGGAAAGGTCGAGTGCGGTATCATGAAACCTGGGCAGACCTTGGTCTTTAAACCCAGCATGAAGCCTGGCGGGGTTTCTGGTGAAGTCAAAACCATTGAGATGCACCATGAAATGATCAACCAAGCACAGCCTGGTGACAACATCGGTGTCAACGTCCGCGGTCTCAATAAAGGAGATATCAAAAGAGGAGACGTCGCAGGACCAGCAAATGACCCACCAACCGTTGCCAAGTCGTTCATCGCACAGATTATGGTGTTGAACCACCCTTCCGTCATCACGAAAGGGTACACCCCTGTCTTCCACTGCTACACTGCACAAGTTGCGTGCAGGTTCGAAGAGATCCAAAAGAAACTTGACCCGAAAACCGGGCAAGTCAAAGAAGAGAACCCTGATTTCATCAAGACAGGTGACGCGGCAATCGTCAAGATCATCCCCACTCGTCCGATGGTCATCGAATCATCCAAGAAGATTCCACAGCTTGGACGATTTGCCATCAGAGATATGGGGCAGACGGTCGCAGCCGGTGTCTGTTTAGAAGTCGAGGCGGTAAAGTAAACCATCCTCTCTTCTTTTTTATATTTTAATTATTAGGGGCAACCGAACATGTCAGCGCAGAAAGCACGAATATCGCTCACCAGCACGGAATCAACAAAGCTTGAGGAAGTGTGTACGCAAATTAAGATGATCGCAGAAAAAACCGGTGTCGCATTGCGAGGACCGGTACCGATGCCAACGAAACGGTTACGGGTCCCCTGTCGGAAATCCCCTGATGGCGAAGGAACAGAAACCATTGACCATTGGGAGATGCGGATCCACAAACGGCTCATCGATCTGGATGCCAGTGACCGTGCGTTGCGACAGCTGATGCGGATTCAGGTCCCTGACGGTGTTCATATCGAAATTGTTCTGAAATCCTAAGCAGAACAACCCTTTTTTATAAGGATATCTTATACCCTTGCATTATTTGATACACTGCTGAGGTAGCAAAGCTCGGTTCACCGCGCCGGCCTTGAGAGCCGGTTCTCCGAAAGGGGAGCGGGAGTTCGAATCTCCCCCTCAGCGCTCTATGTTTGGGCGTGTGGCCTAGCCTGGATAAGGCACCGGCCTTCTAAGTCGGTAATCGCGGGTTCGAATCCCGCCACGTCCGCTCTTTTTTTTATCAGAAAATCTTCCAGACCGTC
Source organism: Thermoplasmata archaeon (assembly GCA_003942085.1). Lineage (GTDB taxonomy): Archaea > Thermoplasmatota > E2 > DHVEG-1 > DHVEG-1 > SM1-50. The sequence goes on from DQIQ01000016.1 coordinate 20,952, forward strand.
ATTTGATTGCTCGTGCTATTGACCGAATCGTAGTAGGCGATGATTTTTAACGTATGTCTGAAGAACGATACCTTGTTCCATGTCCAGATATATGGTGCTTCGGTATCGGTGAACTGCAATGTGCTGTCTTTATAAAACTCGATCTTTTGGACGGTCCCCACATCGCCGTTGACTTGTGCTTCCACAGGAATTTTACCAATGATCATCGTGAAGGGGAACGCTCCTCTGTCTGTTCCAAAGAGATAGAGATGTTTCTCAAGTGGCGTCGTAATCACAACGCCAGGCCGGACAAATTCTTCGCCAGAGCTGCGATAGTCGATCCCGTTTCCAGAAGGACCAGAGTATCGATCCGCTGAAAAGATATTCACCGTTTGGTCCCAATGCTCATGGACGCCAAGACTCGTAGAGAGATAGGTGCCGTCATGTTCAGGGTCATAGACGTTTGGTTGCGGAACTGCTGCCTGATGAAGATAATTCTGTGCTCCCTCAATCGGATTTGTTCCTTCCGCAAGCAAGAAATCATACATGACCGAATCAACCGCGACCGGGTCTTGCGAGAAGAACAGGCTGTTTGTCCAATCATCATTAAACGGGTACATCAAGAACTTTGCAATGGTTTTGTGGTCCACTTTGGTTGCAAAGGTCCCATCACCGAGGAAAAGGAGCGTTTTTCCTCCAAGATGCTCATAGGCGAACAAATCCACCTGCGGTGCAGCATTCCCCATGGTCAACCCTGAAATGTGATACGGGTGGATGTCGGACACCTGTTCGATGAACGAACCAAAAAAGTTCTTCCCTGATAAGGTCACCCCCATGTTAATCGGATGTCTTTTTAGCAGTGGCATGTTGATGATATATTTTGCTTCAACCACACAGGTCGGAAGCGTTCGAACGGTACCGTCAGAGAAATACATTTTTGTCAAGCTGGGGACAACTTGCTCACGACCTGCGGCCCCACCGGTTGAGTCGACATAATGAATGTGGGCAAACTCCTCTATCAACGGATCAGCAGGATAGGCTTCATAATACACGCGGTTGTAGAAACAGTTCGGCATCGGTCGTGACGCATCAAAGATGGTGATATCCTCTTGGGCGACGCCGACGACATTCACCAGGTGATGTAATAATGCTTTTACTACATACGGGCTTGCGTCTCGGTCGTTATCTTCTTTGACATACGGGTCCCCAGTACCACCTAACGCGTTATTGAAATTCAGTTTAATAGCAATCTTTTCCCCGGGTTGATAACCAACGTTTCCACTCCCATGGTCTTGGTTAAAGTAAGAAAATACTGCATTCCATGCCTCAGAATCACTTGATGCACCAGTGAGCTGTTGAACACCGACAGAAAACATATGATCGATCACATCCTGGTTGTTGTTCTGTTGTTCCCACCAGTACCCTGTCAGGTTTTTTTCTGTTGCATCCGGATTCCATACCCATACAACCCGACCAGGGTTGACACCGGTTCCAGTCCCCATTGGTTGTTTCGGGATAGGGTCCCAGGATGTCGCTGCTGGCTCAGATCCCTGGAAATAATTCGTGGCAAACACTGCGCCACTGATGGTGAATAGCACGATAAATCCAGCAGCAAATGTTGGAACTGTTTTTGCAAATCTTGTTTTTGCCTTTCGCATCCAAATAACAAGACCGGTGAACAGAATGCTCCAGAAAGCGATATAGCCCAGTGACAGTGACATGGCGACCTGTTGGCAGGGATATTGAGCCCGTTGAGGTTTTGGGACTACCCGGATGAGAAACCAGGCGATAGCAATAATTCCAGCGATATGGAACCAGATTCCTTTCCAACCAGTCATTTTTTCCCAAATACGATTTTTTTTATGATTGGTATGATTCTTCATGAGATATCCCCTTATGAAAAGAGTAGCTGTTAGGCTATAAAAAGGTTTGCTCACCGATTAAAAAATGATTTTTTTCCTCCTAATGCTCAAATAATTAACGATAGTTAATTTTATATTGGTGAACATAATACATTTTACATAAGACAAAGAGGTGATCAAATGAAAACAATCATAAAAATAAGCATTCTTGCTTCCCTGCTGTGCATCGGGTTTATACCAAGTTCAACAGGAGCAGGATTTGAACCGGCAAAAACAGCAGTCTACCTTGGAGACAATAACCCGGGGAACTATAGTCTCCTCCAATATGCACTACAACACCACTCAAACCAAAACACAGATAGTGGTTCCTATGGGACAGACTATCATTCACGCGTCATTATCGACAGATATTCACCGCTACAAAATTATGACACACTTGTCGTCAGCAATCTTATGAGAGACGGCCATAGCTACCTAGTTCCATTCAATCTCATTGGCTTGTTCTTTTCAAACCAACAGCCAGTCGATACGAACCTGTACTAAATAAATAAAAAACGAAAGACGGTTTGTCTCTAGAACCGTCTTATTTTCATTTTTTTCAGCCACTTGAATTTCATTGTTCCCGTAAGCAGTCGGTCGGTCTTGAACACCCACACCACGATACTAATGGTAACAATAGCAAAAACGGCGACGTACACAATACCTCCAACAACAAGCGTATAATCATGGAAGAGCAATGCCCGTGGCGCCATCATCGGATGCGAAAATGGGATAGCGAACGTGAAAACCTTCAATGCTAAGGGAAGCGTGTCAAAATCAGCAAACATCGTAATAAACATCGGGATCATCGCCAGCATCGTAATAGGGAACGTCAGGGTCTGTGCACTCTTGTAGCTCTTTGCAAATGTTCCCAGAAGCATACAGAGGGAAAGCCCGGCGATGAGGGCAATGAACAGGGAAACACCGATCCAAATGAAATCTGTCGAGGTTAACGTAAGACCGAATGACGCAAGATTTACTCCAGATGAGATCTGAAATCCTGAAAAATAAAACTGCATTCCAATCATGTAGATCACCGCAAGGATCAGTCCGATGACTGCTGCTGCAATAATTTTTCCGGTGACGATACTTGTCCGTTTCACCGGTAAGGTCAACAGTGTCTCAAGGGTCTTATTTTCCTTTTCAAGAGCCATGGATGTAATCACGATGCTCCCTGCCATGATGATGATCATCATCATCACAATCGGGATGAGCAGCGACTGGGACGACAGCATCCCTGAAATAGTACTTGGAGAAAGTCCGACAAACTCCCGACTTTTAAAATACGTGGTTTCAGCCCGCTGTGTAGGTGCCAGTACAAATGATGCGTTTACCGTGGTATTTTCTCTGATGAGTGCTTTTGATATATTGGTATTAATGTACGAAATTAAAGATTCCACAGCACTTGATGATATCGTGTCCATCAGACCTGCACCTTTCATGATCCAATAGATCTGCAGCGTCCCTGGTTTTTCCTGTGTTATCCGTTCTGTGAAATTCTTTGGGATGACAATAACCGCGACTCCATTCTGTTGTTTGACGGTCTCCAGCGCACCCTGGAGATCGGATTCGGAGGTCGAGTTATACACCGATCTGGCATGAGTATAAAGGATAGTAGACGCAATTCCACCTAACGTGCTGTTATCCTCGGTGATGACACCGATGGTCGGCGGTGCTAGTGATTTTTCTTGGATCCCTTGTATGCTACTTCCCATGGTGGCAAAAATCAAAGCCACAAGGATGATCGGGACAAATGTCGCTGGAGTGAGAAGCTCCCGTATTTCTTTTCTTGTGATATTCCCTAGTCCGCTCATTCATGCACCACCCGTATGAACACCTCTTCGATATTCCGCGCCTTATATTTCTCCATCAAATTCTTTGGTTTGCCTTCCTCGACTATTTTTCCTTCAGAGATCAAAGCGATCCGGTCACAGAGGTACTCAACCTCAAGCATATTGTGAGAAGAGAGCAGCACGGTAGTCCCAGCCTGCGCGGTGGTCTTCACCAGCTTTCGTATCTCCTGGGCGTTGATGACATCAAGCCCCGAGGTCGGCTCATCAAGGATAGCAAGCTTTGGATTGGTCATTAATGCTCTGCCGACCAACAGTCGGCGCATCATCCCTTTGCTGTAGGTGTCGACGCGATCATCGATACGAGCTCCAAGGTCAGTAATTTCGATTCCTTTCTGCACCATGGCATGGACTTCTTTTGCATCAAAGAAGTTCGCGATGAACTGAAGATACGCTCTGCCGCTCAGATTCTTATACGCCCCTGCATCCTCAGGAAGATAACTGATGAGCTTTCTGATCTCTGCAGCTTGTTTGCTAAGATCATGTCCTAAGATCATGACCGATCCGCCATTAATTGACAGCAAGGTGGACAATACCCGAAGAGTGGTGGTTTTGCCCGCGCCATTCGGGCCAATAAGCCCAAAGATCTCTCCCGCATCTATAGAGAAGGAGATGTTTTTCACGGCATCCATGGACCCATATTTCTTCACTAAATTCTTTACTTCGACTGCTGGCATACTCACCATTCCTTGTAATTATTTTTTCTTTTTAAGGTATTCTGTTGTGGCAACCGAAACACTGAAACGAAGAAAACACATTAGCACCACAGAATTAACGACTCATTCATGAGGCATCCGATGAACAAACAATCGTTCTTCAACGGGATGGTACGGAACATTATTATTGTCGGTTTCGTCAGTTTATTCACCGACCTTAGTAGCCAAATGGTATTCCCGATTGTCCCTTTATTTCTGCTGTCTCTTGGCGCAAGCGTCTGGGTCGTAGGACTCGTCGAAGGAGCTGCAGAAACAACTGCTTCCCTGCTCAAAGTGTTCTCAGGATACTGGTCCGATAAAATCAGGAGACGAAAACCATTTGTCTTTGCTGGCTACGGGCTCTCATCTCTGACAAAACCGCTCTTTGCGTTTGCCCAGACATGGCCGTTTGTTCTTTTTTTCAGGGTCGTCGAGCGCATTGGCAAAGGAGTCAGAGACGCGCCACGAGATGCCATAGTGGCAGAATCAGTAGACGTCTCCATTCGGGGAAAAGCCTACGGGTTCCAACGCGCGATGGACGGCATCGGCTCATTTTCCGGTGCGATACTGGCCATCGTTTTCTTAACATTTTTTGCAAGTAGTAGCCCTCTTGCCACGTATCGAAATCTGTTTCTGGTTGCATTCTTCCCCGGAATCATCGGGGTGCTGTTCATCCTGTTCATCAAAGAAAAACGCCAACAACCCACACCACAGAAACAACAGAAAGCACCGTTTCGCGTAAGCATGAAAAGACTCCCTCGAAACCTGCAGATTTTCATCCTTGTCTCCACAATTTTCTCCCTAGGGAACTTCGGCTACGCCTTTCTCATCGTGCGATCAAATAAACTTGGAAATTCAGATACCATAACCCTACTCCTTTACATCTTATTTTATATCATCTACACCATCTTTACCATCCCAGCTGGCATGCTCTCAGATAAAATCGGCAGAAAACCAGTGCTCATCATAGGATATCTGGTGTTTGCCGCAACCGCAGTCTTACTTATCTTTACCTCACAGCTGTACATGCTCATTTTCATATTCATCCTCTACGGCATCTTCTTCGGGCTCATCGATGGCGTGCAGCGGGCGTTCGTCGTTGACTTAGCACCCTCTGACCTCAAAGGAACCGCACTGGGGACTTTTCATACTGCAACCGGACTCATCGCGCTACCCGCCGGGATCATCGCCGGGTTTTTATGGGACACATTTTCCCCGCAGGCAACATTCATCTTTGCGCTGTGCCTCGCTGTCTGTTCCCTGCTGATGTTTGCCTTTGTGAAAAATACAAAACAGACCACCCCTCAGTAAAACAAGCATGACCCTCCCTATTTCCAGAGCAACAAAACAGTATTTCCATCCTTGAATAAATATTTTTTTATGACATAGACTGTTTCTTGCCTAGAGAACAAATCTTTAATAAACATAAATGAATTTACATACGTGAGGGGTACCATGCAAAAACAGGTTGAGATGCTCAATAAGCATATCGATTTCTTAAAATCACTTGATACGGAAGAGTTTTACAATAAAGATGAAGACGCGGTCTGCAGTTACGCCCGTGATACGGTCCAGGAAATCGTACTACTGGGCACTGATGCAACAAGCGAGCTTATCGGACTGCTTCAAACCGAGTTTACCTGGAGCTGTTTCTTTGCTTTAACGGTCTTTCGTCAAACCAAAGACCCATCCGCGGTTCCCGCGATTCTCGCTTTTTTAAGAAAGGAATCTGATGACTCCATGGCTAACGAGGAAGCCATGTTTGCACTGCAGGACATCGGAGACCCTGCCATAGAACCGCTCATCGAAAACCTTGAGGAAGACTTTGACAATAAAAAATACAACACCTATCTGGTTGGTGCGTTGACCGGGATCATCGGCCCAGCACCCTATGACTTCATGGTAACAATCACGAAAGATTTTATCAGCAAACCGTGGCGGTACAAAGGATGGTTCCACATCGAGGATTTTACCTATAATTTTGTGAAACAGGAACGAACAGACACGATCCCTCTGCTCGCACAGGTCCTTGAGACGAAGGGGTTGACCAGTGCGGAGCGACGGGAGATTGAGGAAACCATCCGAGCACTGAAAGACCCGGAGGGCTACGAAAAGGAAATTGAAGAAACAGCAGAGGAGCTTTCCGAAGCAACCCAGACGAACGATTCATAAGGAGTCCATAAAAACACCAGTATTATTTTCAAAATCAAGTGCATCCTTGCTCAACCATTATTTTTTCTTATCTTCAGAGGAGTATCAGTAAATCTATATAATAGCAACAGTATTGATCTATCTGGAGGGAACAGTATCAGTTCTCAGAGACCATCGATTAGAACCCTTGCCGGAAAAAAAATCGACGACTGGGAGCAATACGTCGTTCGGAGTTCAACAGGGAAAAGAATACTCGCCGCGTTCTACCGTTCGCCCATATACAGTTATTTTTCAATGAAGATCAACGAGTTCCTCGATTACAAACTCATTGAGGAAATAAAACAAAATCCTCTTCCCAAGCATATTGCAATCATCATGGACGGGAACCGCAGGTTTGCCAAAGAGCTCGGGTTGTCATGGGAAGCAGGCCATATCTTTGGAAAAGAGAAAATCGAGGAAGTCCTTGATTGGTGCTTTGACCTTGGCATCCCAGTTCTCACGATATACGCATTCTCTACTGAGAATTTCAAGCGGAGTGAAAAAGAAGTCAAGACACTGATGCTGTTGCTAAAAAATGAATTGGATAAAGCAGCTGAAGACTCCCGGATTCATCAGAATAAAGTGCAGATACGAATCCTCGGTCGCCTTGACACCCTGCCTAAAGACATCCAGGATTCTGCAGCCTCCATCATGGAGATGACGAAAACATACAAAACCTATCATCTGAACATCGCGCTTGCCTACGGCGGTCGAGAGGAAATCATCCAGGCCATCCAGCATATGGGCAGCGACATAAAAAAAGGGATACTAAAGGTCGAGGACATCTCCAATAAAACCGTCTCCTCATATCTGTATACCAGCGGGTTACCTGACCCGGATCTCATCCTGAGGACCTCCGGTGAGGAACGCATCTCCAACTTCTTGCTGTGGCAGCTGGCATATGCAGAGCTGTATTTCTCAGATGTGTACTGGCCTGCACTGCAAAAACGCCATTTCCTCCAGGCGATCCGTACCTATCAACATAGAAAAAGACGTTTCGGAGAATAACAACATTACTTATGGTTGCTCTTTTATCTCTTCTTCATCTACGAGCGTTTCATCGTTCTCCACATCATTAGCAATCTCCGAAAGCTTCGCAAATTGACAGGAGAAAAAATACATGATTAACCCTAGACCCACACAAAGGATCGCAAACGCAAGGAGAGCACCGGTGACCCCTTCGTTTAGCCCGATGACATGAGAAAGGACCTCGATTGCATAAATGATGAAAAGGATGCATCCGAGGATGAGGAAAAATTTACAGAAAAAACCTGTCTTCAGATCGTTATGTGCTGATATAAGACGTTTTTTAGCCATTTTTATTTCCTGGTCCCCCTGCTAATTTAAGGGAGCTTTCCACTTTGCTTTGCAGCTCGGTGAGTTTTTCTCGGCTTCGTCCCTCTTGTTTTTCTAGAGTGGTTTTCCGCAGCTCAAGAGACTCCTTGGTGGATGTTAATTCTTTTTTAATGTCACTTTTTCCTTTGGTTTTTATGAGAAGTGCACCGATACTCTTGTAGATCGGTGTTTTTTCAGTCACCGCTTCGATTTCCTTTAGTGCCTCTTCGGTTTCTTTGATCTGAAGCTCTATCTGTTGGCGTTGCTGGGCAATCATCTGAACTTGTGATCGTGCCTGCTGTAATCTGTTAATTTGATCCTGCAACTGGGGGGACATTTCGTCATCTGGCATTGTCTTTTTTCTCCTTTTGTGGGTGTAATAATCGTTTCCTTCTTAAACGTATTCATTCACAAGAGTTTTATAGGTATATTCTCTATCAGATATATAATAGAAAATATTATATAGAAAGCTGTAAATATACAGAGGCATATATTATTATCCTTGACCGGGGATTAAAAAATGAAGAAATATGATAAAATAATCGTCGTATTAGGCGTAGCTATCCTTGCTTTTGCTTTAATCGGTATCTACTACTGGGTTCCACAAAAAGCAGAAATAAAGACGGTGCAATCAAACGAATTCATCGACGTCACCGGCGCCTTAAAAGATATGCCGGATTCCCTTACTGTTTCAGATAGCAATCCATTTTATCCCCTGATAGCGACACCACTGTCAGTGAATTATGATGAAAACGGGGTACAGACCGTTATACCGCTGTATGTAAAGAATTTTGAAAACCCTTCAACAGCAATCACAAGGTTACAAGATCAACTCGATCGCAGTAAAAACGGTGAAACAATTAAAAATGACGAGACTGCCAAAAACGCATCATTAAGGATCGCTAAAACCTACTGGGCTAGTAGTGAAGCAGCGTTAATCATTGAAAATGATGAATCCGGATACAATCTGGGAGTGCTGGCCACGCCTATCGCGTCGTATCTGAGAATACCTGTGATTGTGACGGACACAATGGATGCTACTGTAACCAGTGTCCTGAGCGACCTTGGTGTTAAAAAAACCCTGGTCTGTGGCGATAATATCAGAGGCTACGGATATGTTTTAAAATTTGATTCAGCTGATGAGGTTGCAAACGCATCTATCGTCGTTGTCGAAAACAAGCTGCAGCAGGACGTCAACTATATCACTCTAACAAATCCTGTTGATGCTTGGCCCCCCGCGGTTTTAGCAAGCGAGGAGCATACCTTTGGACCGACAAAAATAAAATCAGGTTCCATGAGTCAGCTGGTGGGGACTGTCACTAATATGTTCAACGGTAAAGGCACGGTCACCTGGAGTTTCACCATACCTAAAGATTATAAGTACGCGTTGATCAGATTCTGGGGTTATAACAATGATGCTGAAAATTGTGACACGATGGGCGATAAAGCCTCATTTTCTATAGGTCCTAAATTAGAAGATGCACCGAGCAGTTTGCAAAAATTTGAAGCTTATCCAGGAACGACTGCTTCAGGCGGTATCGCTGAGCGGGATGCTAGTGGTAATATCGTCAAGGATTTCGTGTATTCAGAATCAGTGGTCTATGCAAGAGGTGGCGTTGATTATAACATCGTTGCAACAGGTAACTGGTTAGTAAATAAAGAAGGCTCGGTATCCGCTCGAGTTGTCGTTGAAAAACTCGAAGACCCCATGTATCCGATGATGAAAAACCTCTCCTCGGTTGCACCGTATCTCACCGCATACCATAGAGGCATTATTTATGGTAAACCTGATTTTGCGTTTACCGCTGATGATGATAAGATCACCGATACCGGGGAGACCTGCCCTGGTCTTTACGTAGGCGGAAAAAATCCAAAGCTGGTCCCGATAGCAAATAGACATTTTTTCGACCATATACATTATCCTTTGAATGCCTTGCTTGCCCGTCTGGCCGGTATATCCATGAACGATACTCGTGATATCAAAACATTACGAGATTATTATAAGAATAACCCGGTGTATATCGCACTCGTCGGTGATGCGACAGTCCTTCCGAATTACATCTATCAAAATCATGTTGAGCCTGTCGGGGACAGTAATGGAGACGGTGTCGATGATACGCCCTACTACAGCGGTGGAGGAACTCCCAGTGATGTCCTCTACGGCAATATCGACCCTATACCGTATGACTGGTCCAATTTAGCAAACGATGTCTACAGTGACACCGAGCAGAAGTATCCGTTCATAGAAAACATCGTCGGCCGTATCACCGGTTGGGATTCCCAGGACGCTGATGCACTGATCCTAAAAAGCGTGTTTTATTCTGAGCTGACCAACAACCTGAAGACCTGGAAAGACAACTTCGGCCTTATCGTTGGTGGAGGCCAGGATTTCCAAAAACCATTAGTCAGGTACATCATCTTTGGTGACATCCTTAAAATGATTAAACGGGGAGAGCCTATGAAAGCCTTCACCGGTTATGCTGAGATGACCTACAAACGAGCTAGCTATGAAGTCGTGGAACCCTTAGGGTTCACCTTGCAGGGGGCTCTCTATGAAGAAGGTATGGCAAAGGGACTCAGCGAAGAAACGTTATCAAAAATTAAAAGCAGTAATCTTTTAAACCGGCTCTTCTTCGAAAAATGGCAGGTGCGGAGGCTTGCTGGAGAAGGTAGTGTCATCGGCGGAACAATCTTTGAGACGAGCAACTTTTTGTTCGTCAACGGTCATGGGAATCAATTCCTCTTTGGTGTGGCTGGGAATGATATCGTGGCATCTGGACTTGGCGGCCCACTCGTTAAATCAATGCTTAAGCAAACCGTTATCCCGATCGCTGGTGGTTTCATAGGACCTGGAGGGGACCTTAGCTCAGTCGGTGAATATAACACAAGGACCGTCTCGAACATGAACCTGGGGCCATCGTTCATGTGGCTGGAAAGCTGCATCTGCGGAAAGCTCGATGGACAGTTTGCACGATCTAATATCGGTCAGTCATTACTGCATGCCGGAGTTGCTTCTCTTATCGCATCGCCTACCGGGTCAAATATCGACGGTGGTTACCTTGAGCCAAAGAAGACAAAATACGATTTACCCATCCAGACCTATCTGAAATACATACGAGCAAAAGGTCAATGGAATAAAGGAATCTTCCCTGATGCGCACTTCGGGGAGAAGCTCTATGA
>DQIQ01000086.1 GCA_003942085.1 Thermoplasmata archaeon
TGATTCGGTAAGCAGAATGGGGCACTATTTTTTCTCCAACCGGAAAATCTGCGCTGCTTTCTTCGGCAATAGGTAGCACAACGGGATAATTTTCTCTTGTTTTTTCGGCATCCTGCCAGGAGACAGCAAAGCCATCCAAAGCACTGTTTGTATAAGGGGGCGAAGAGATTGTTGCTAGCGTCTTTTCGGCAAGAACATAGCCAAGAGAATCAGATGTTGCAACAACGCGTGTTTCTATTAGGCATATTTTCCTTCATTATTTCAATAGCTTAATTTATGGATATCACTTTTTTACCCAGCGTTTTTCTTCATCATGTCCGCCACCCCACAGCATAGGGAAAGCATGTAAAAGTCCAGGGAAAAGTGCTTCCATACTTTCCTGCGCACCTTTGGAACTTCCTGGTAAATTAATGATTAATGTTTTGTCGCAGATGCCAGCCAGTTCGCGTGACAACATTGCATAAGGTGTGCGTTCTTTACCATGGCGGCGTATAGTCTCAGCCAGACCGGGTGCTTCTTTTTCGATGACTTTGGCCGTTGCTTCCGGAGTTATGTCCCTAGGGCTAAAACCCGTTCCACCGGTTGTAATTACCAGATCAAAATGTTCAGCTACTAGTTGCCGCAAGCGATTTGATATTTGGTCTGAATCATCGGGTAAAATTTCATAGACCGGAACCGAGAGGTCTTTATCTTCCAAAAATAGTTTGATGATTTTTCCGGACGTATCTTCGCGGTTTCCGGCATATGTTGAATCAGAAATAACAAGAACAGCCGATTTTAATGGTTCGGCAAAATATTCTATAAAACTGCTTTTGCCTCCCTTTTTCTCAACCAGTTTTACATCGGAAAAAGAGATGTTTTCATCTAACGGTTTAAGCATATCATAGACGTTTAACAGCGCGCCCGTAACTGCAGCCATAGCTTCCATTTCAACACCGGTTTTCCAGATTGCTTTTACTTCCGCTGAAATTTTTATGGTGTCTTTGCCGATATCAAAACTTATACCCACCCAATCCAAAGGAAGAGTATGACAAAACACAATCCAGGCAGCAGCATTTTTCGCAGCGGTTATGCCTGCTGCCCGTGCAACCTGTAAAACATCACCTTTGGGAACAGTTTTTTCAGTCACCCGTTTTATTGTTTCCGAATTAGCCGTTAAAATTCCTTCGGCTTTCGCATATCTTAATGTGCTGAATTTTGGACTAATATCGATCATTTTGTATTTTTAAACTATTATTTTGTTTTTGCATTTAATTGAATAAATTACCAGAAAAATTACATTTTCAACTGACCTTGCATTTTCCGATAAAAATGTTCTTAAAAGTTATTCCTGAACCCAGTGCACAGATTCATCTTCCATGATTTCTTTTTTCCAGATGGGAACTTTGTGTTTAATACCTTCAACAATCTGTTTCATCGCTTTAATACTTTCTTTACGATGCCCGGAAGAGCAAAAAACAAAAAGAGATAATTCTCCGGTTTTTACCAATCCGGTACTATGGTATATGTGCAGACAATTTAACGGCCATTGTTCAAAAGCTTCTTCACGAATTTTTGAAAACGCCTGGTTGGCCATGTCTTCATAAGCCGAGTATTCAATTCCGGCCACATGTTTCCCCACTTTTTCATCAGCACGTACCTGACCGAGAAAAATAGAATGGGCGCCTATATCATGTTTAGAGCTATGTTTTGCTATCTGCTCACCGATAAAAACCGGATCGATAGCTCCCTGGATAAAATAATTTCTGGCGTTCATGGTTCTATTTTTTTTCCTCTTTCAACCAGGCTACCAAACCGCCTGTAAGATTAAATACATTTTTAAGTGTTTGATGATTTGGCAGCATTCTAATTGCCCGGATGCTGTTGATTCCGTGGTCACAATAAAAAACAACCTGGCAATCGTTTTTCAATATGTTATGAATATTAGCCTGCAAATTATTTAGCGGGATGCGAATAGCATTCGGCAATTCCTCTTGGAATTCGGGTATCGAACGAACATCAATCAATTGTATTTTTTCGTTGTTTTGTAATTTTTTGTGCAGATCAACAGCGCTGATTTCATTTATTTTTTGCTGACTTGAACTGCAAAAACTTTCATAATCAAATGACTCAAAATCCGGGGCATTTTGCAAAGCCTGCTGCACAGCCTGTTCGTTTCGTTGAATGGAAAACAGCATTGTTTGATTGCTCAATGCATCGAACATCAAAACTTTTCCTGATAAAACTTCGCCTACTCCGCAGATCATTTTTATAACTTCGTTTGCCTGCAAATTACCGATAATTCCCGGAAGAACGCCAATGACACCATTTTGCGAACAATCTGGTGCTGTTTCGGGTGCCGGGGGGTTGGGAAACAGGCAGCGATAAGTTGGGCATTTATTGCCTTGATTATCTGTAAAATTTAATACACTCAACTGTCCCTGAAAGCGGTCTATTGATCCTGAAACAAAAGGTTTATCCAGGTAAACACAAAAATCGTTAATCAAATAACGGGTTGGAAAGTTGTCTGTAGCATCAACAACGACATCATATTGGGAAATCAAATCGACAGCATTTTCCGGAGACAATCTTTGAGTGTATGCCTTTAAAACAATATTGGGATTGAGATCCTTTAAACGATTTACTGCGGCTTCGGCTTTGAATTCTCCAACCTGTGAAAAGCCATACAACACCTGGCGATGCAAATTAGAAACCGCAACTTTATCGGGATCTACAATACCAACCCTGCCGACACCGGCTCCAGATAGATACATTAAAGTAGGGCAGCCCAATCCGCCTGCACCGATGACCAGTACTTTTGCTTTTTTTAAAGCCTGTTGTCCTGTTTTGCCAATCTGAGGTAAAATCAAGTGGCGGTGATAATACTGAATTTCCTCTTTATTTAGGTTCATGGTTGCCTTTAAAAAATCAGCCCCCAGCAAAGGGGGGCATAACTGCGACCGAATCGTTATCAAAAAGAAGGTAATTGTCTTCAACCATTTGCTGATTTACAGCCATTCTATACGTATAGTCTTTTAAATTCGGATAATTTGTGATTAACTTGCTTTTCAAGTCAGTCATATTGCCTGTGTCTTGAATCGTCAACATGTTTTTCCCCACCACATCACTCAGAACACCAAAAAAAATCACATTAACCTGCATAGTTTTTCCTTACGTTTTAATGGAAACGGGTTATGTTTCTCTGTTTAAATAAAATTTATAGCTTTTACTCTTATATCAATCCGGCTACCAGTGCGATCGTCAGGTGTGGCAAAAGAAATGAAACCAACAGCAAGCGCAACTGCCAGCGGTAATAGTGTTCTCAAGTCACCAATGGAGCCAGACCATTCCGAAAATAAAAATCTATTTTTAAGTTTTTCCATCATCCACCTATCTGTGCCATTGAAAGATGATTTTTTGAAAAATGAATTATTTGCTGCGTACGCTGTTCCGATTCAAATCCGTCTTTTGCCCTTTTGGACACGGCATCTCTAATTGCCGTTTTTATTTCCTGATCACTTTTTCCTGAGCGCAGCATGTCTTTTAAATTTACGTCGCCATGATCATAGAGACAGGTTTTGAATGTGCCGTCGGGAGTGAGCCTTAAACGGCTGCATGTTGAACAGAATGTTCTGGAATGACCGGCGATGATGCCGACTTTTCCCCTAAATCCAGGGATTTCAAAAATCCGGGCAGTTGAACACATTTTAAGATGTTCGATCATTTCAGGAAAAGAATTCTGCAAAGTTTTGATAATTTCTTCTGCAGAAAGTGTATCGTTTGAAAAGTGCCCGCCGTTAAAAGGCATTTGTTCAATAAAGCGGACTTCAACTTTATTACTTTTGGCCAACATAGCAAAGTCAACAATTTCATTGTCATTGACGCCTTTGAGAACCACCATGTTCAATTTAACGTTCAGATCCGTTAGCAGAATTTTATCAATGCTATTCCACACCCGTTCAAAATCATCACGTCGGGTAATTTTATAAAAAACGTCTCGCTTTAACGAATCAAGACTGATGTTAATACTGCCTGATTTTATTTTTTGAAACAATGGAATAGTATCTTCTAAAAAATAGGCATTCGTTGTTAAATTGATTGTTTCCAGTTTTTCATATTGATTTATTCTGATTAAAAAATCAGGCAGGCCTTTACGCACAAAAGGCTCACCACCGGTAATGCGCACTTTGGTTACACCTAAATCCAACAGCAAGCCGCAGATAATTTAAATGACGCCCCTGGGAATCAATCAGAAGGGAAGCTGTTGAATTTTTTTGGTGTGTAGTATGTAAATAATCCACGCTTATTTTACTCCTTTTCAAGTTCGAGAAGCTTTGCTGTTTCTTGCAAAACCCTATCGAGGCCATGAACCCAACAATCATATTTAAATCGTCTGCAAGCTCGAAGTTAATTTAAATAGTGCGCTAGATATACAAAACGTTTTTACTGATTTTTTATTTAATAAGGACAAAAAAATCATTAGCATATGCTGTATTTCTTTTAATTAAGATTTTGGCTCTTTGAGTTTTACACAATTTCCGTGACCGTATTTTATAAGCAGCCGAAAAGGCTGATTTATACGAGTGTAGTCGGATCAATTACTGAACGAACTTCCACGCACGAGCTCATGTTTATGTTTACAATTAAGGACGAGCAATCATTCCGCGCAAACTTTGGAAGAGTTGACGCTTTTACAGCCTATCGACTCGATGATTTTCATGACAGGTATAATGATTTAGAATGTTTGTGGTAAGGAGTCTATCGATTTAAAATCGATAGACTCCTTACCTGATCTAAGCTCTATTTCAAACTACTATTAAGCCTGATTGCCATGTGCGCACCACAAAGGTTTAAGCCGAATAACTTGTTCCTTCGGTTCCATCCTCCACTTTATAGACCTTGCAAGCCAACCCTCTGAGTTGGAAGTTGCCTTGTTCCTTATCACAGTATTCGTCAGAGTCATGAAGTATGACCGCATCCGCCGATTTCCAGAGACTCGATAACGCCGCACCAGGTTCTTCACTTCCTGTTGTTTCCGGGTACCACCAGCCATGAGGAACCCTGACTACGTTAGGATGTGTGTCATTACTGAGCCACGACCTGAGTTTGATTCTTTTTCCGCTAGTTGATTCCACCCATGCCCAATCCCCATCCGACAGGTCTATATCGTAGGCCGTATCCGGATGGATTTGCATGCGGGGATCCGGCTCGCGGCTACGCAGCTCTTTAGTGGATCGGCCTAGGCCAAAACTGTGAAACCAATAGTTTTCGCGCATGCCGGTGAAAAAAGTCAACGGATGCGTCTTAGCCAACTCCGGTTTCCTCACATGGCTTTCCGGTGGTTCAACCCAACTAGGCAAGGGATCATAGCCTAGCTCTTCGAAAATGCTTGAATAGAGTTCAACTTTTCCGCTAGGTGTGCCAAAGCCGGTTTTTTCGTATTTCTTGAAAGTTATTTCAGGCGCGGAAGCCCGAACCTGGGTTGATAATTTTTCCCATGTTAATCCCGCAGGCTTTAACCGTTCATCGTACGCCTCTTCCATGCTTGCCGGCCAATCCTTCTCTTGTCCCAGACGAACGCCAAGCTCACGCCATAGCATCCAGTCGTGCATACATTCTCCTGGCGCCTCCACTGCTTGCTCTCCCCCTTGATAGATTGGAATCCAATCCCAGTAATTGAACAGGTTCGGTCTTTCCAGCCAATGTGTGGCCGGCAGAATATAATCGGCGAGTTGGGCCGTGGGCGACTTGATAAGATCCATAACCACTAACAAATCCAGGTTCATCAACCCTTCGTAAATGTGAGTGGTGTTGGGGTAACTGTTTAAGGTGTTGTTACATTGCGATATAAGTGCCCTCAAGCGGTAAGGCTTGCCTGTTTTCATCGCTTCCCACATGCTTGCAGGGTGCGCCATCGCGCCGCCGGATACCTGGTTTGAATATTTTTTGCCCCAAACCTTTTCCATTGCTGGGCCGGTCTTTTCGAGTGTTTCCCAGCTCAAGAGCTTAAAGCGGTCAACACCGAGTTGTTTCTTGCGTTGTTCAGGCGATAGCCTCTCATTGAGTTCGAATTCATCATCCGATGAAATTTCCGGATGGTACCCCATTAACAGTTCGCCCCCGGGTACATCGAGATTACCGGTGATGGATCTCAATATGGTTAAGGCTCGTAAAGTCTGGGTGCTATTGGCATGGTGATCCGGTACTGCTCCCCAGGGGATCACAGCGGGACCAGTAGTGGCATACATTCTGGCAGACTCGCGAATCTTATCTGCTGGCGCTCCAGTAATTTCTGACGCCCACTCCGGAGTGTATTCCTTCACTCTTTCAGCGAGTTGTTCAAAACCAACCGTCCATTTTTCTACAAATTCTTTGTCATAGAGGTCTTCTTCGATGATCACATTAATCCAGGCCAGTAAATAGGCACTGTCCGTAGCAGGCTTAACCTGCAGAAAGATGTCCGCTTGATCACTATAGCTATTACGGCGTGGATCTGTGACGATCAGCTTTGCGCCCCTATCCAGGGCACCCTTAATCCACAGGTACTCAGCCGTCCATCTTTGCGGACCCGGAGCGTGGCCTAAAAGTACGATGCATTTGGTATTATGAAAGTCTGGAAACTGCCAAAAGCCGTAAGTCGCTTTACTGGGCACCGTGGAATTGGCTAAACACACGTATCCCGTCCAAGTCCAGTTCGGACTCCCCAGTAAGTTCATAAATCTTCGTGAGGCCGCACCGGCGTTAGAGCTCCAGCCATAAGTGCTGCCAATTGTTTCCGGGCCGTCTTCGGCTATCAACTGCTTCATCTTATCGGCAATCTCATCTAAAGCTTGCTTCATGCTAATTTGTTCCCACTGACCCGAGCCGCGCTCACCGATTCTTTTCAGCGCATGCGTTAATCGGTCTGGATGGGTAATGTACTTATTTGCGTTGGCCCCCTTGACACAGATCGAATTCGGCGTGAGGGCATGATCCGGATTTTTTTTAATTGATTTCACCTTACCGTCTTCAACGGTGACAAGAAGTCCGCAATTGATATCGCAAGTACTGCAGATGGCCCATTTCGTTTCTTTGCTCATTTTTTAGCCTCTCAAAATTTTTCACTGACTAACAATCCTCTTCAACCAGACTTAGTTAATGCTGCTAATTCGCAGTGGCGATATAACGGATGAAACAACATAAATTTAGTCATTCTGGCTTCTTAGATACTGCTTGCCTATAG
>DQIQ01000087.1 GCA_003942085.1 Thermoplasmata archaeon
TACCACATAACATAAATCATATCACAAGGAATTCCTACGGTATCAATAATACTCGTATAAGCGGTAATGCCATGAACTGTTGTTAAAGGGTATTCAGGAACCCAAAGTGTACCAGCATCAACTGCATCAAGCGTTCGTGATCGCCTTAAGGATTCAAACTCTCTGCCGCAAAAAGTTCTCAAGTACGCATCGGCGCTTGTTAAGATAATATCAAGAACGGTATCTAACCCTACGACATCATCTACATCCATGTAAGCTTTGAATTCAGTTAATCCCGCTAACATAGTTCAGTCACCTCTATCACAATTTGAAACCTATTATAAACTTTACCACTAAAAAATACAGGGGACCCGAAATGGAGTCCCCTGTATCTAACTCAATGATCTCTCATCAAGCTTATGATACTGCTAGATTGTATCCTAGGGATACAATATAGTTTGTCGACGCATCGTAGACTGACTTGAAGTCGAGTCTTTGATGGCATACGAGCAGATGCGCATCGTCTTGTGGCATGTCCCAAGTTTTCACGGTAATCGCTCTGCGATCGCCGAAGAGGAACGAAGGAGTATGTACAAGCATGATGACTGTTTTTGTGGTTGTTACGCCGTCATATACACCGAGAGCGTTCATATCCTCGCGCACGAACTCACTGACGATAATCGGAATGTTGTCAAACTTTCCGAGCTCACCAGAAAGGATAGTAGCGTTAGGACCGTACTCATTGAGTCTCAACACTTCAGTGATACCTAGGATCTTATGATAACCAGAGATGCTAGTTACATAAGCTAGGTTGTTAGGATCGACGCCATATTTTCCCATCTTTGCTCTCATTGAACGGAGATAGGCAGCACCTTGTGCATATGTCCCACCAACGGTCCAGCCACTACAATCAACCTTCGCGGCAGCTTGAACTTTATAGCGGTAACCATCCCAGGCTTTACGAACGTCAGATGATGCAGGAGCATCGCCAGTATCAATGGCCCCAGTAAGCTGGCCGTTGATTACAGCATTCTCTTGCGCGAATGCCATTGAACGAGCCATACTGTCTTTCAAGAATGGCACAACCGGAACGATGCTATCTTCTGTAATTTCTTCAGAGAAATACACCAGTGAACCGATTTTCTTAGCATCCAAAGTGATTGCTGTAGATGTTGGACGTGATGCTGTTGGACGACCTTCAGGTGAAGCAGTCGTCAGAGTTTCACCAACGAGATACGCAGTAATGTCAGTTCCACCATGAACTGGCATTTTATACTGAGGTGTTGGCATATTGATGCGTCTATGCAGTGCCGCTACTTTGAGTTGCAGACGTACATAGTCAATCAACTCAGATGAAAACCCTAGCGGAATGAAGTCAGCTCCGTAATGGGTAGAAGCGGTTGGCATAGCCGCACCGGTTCCACCATAAGAGTCAGTGGCTGTCTTCATGAGTGGATGCTCAGTGAGCGATTTGAAACATTTTAGATCCCGAGGATCTTTATTCAACATTTGAGACAACAGATATACATCATCGTTCGCTTGTTGAAAAGATTTTACTACAGGATCAGTTGTTGGAGTTGCAAGCATTTTCTGGATTGCTTCACCCTTATCGGTAGACGCTTTTAGAATGTCAGTAGCATCCTTTGTATCAAAACGACCTTTCCGGGTTCCCGGATCGGCTTTCTTGAGTTCATCCAGGGCTTTGCTAACAATCTCGTCAACTTTGGCCTCTTCGCCTTTCTTACCCAAATCTTGGACAAGTCCGGCAACTAGTTGTTTTGCCTTTTCGAGATGTTCGTTAGACATTAGGATTCACCCCCTTTATTATTTGGGTCCTCTACTGGAGTTTCAATTGATCTCTCAGGAAGCCCAAGCGTTGGACGCAGTAGATCGAAGAGTTCCGCAAGGCCGGACACGACTTCAGACTGACCCTCGAGTTTCTTTTCGATCTCACCGATTTTATCGGTAATTTGCTGCTCAGCGAGATTTTTAACGATCTCAGTGAGTTTCTCTTCAAGAGCGGCAGGGAGTTCCTCCAACTTCTTTTCGAGTGCAGCATACTGCCCTTCTACGGAAGTTAAACGCGATTTTAGCTTATCGGTCACAGGATCAAAATTCTCAAGGTCCATGTCGGCTTCGGCAGGAGCTGGTTGAGGATACCCAGGTTTTCCCTGAGCATCATCAGCGGCTTCGTCCTTTGCAAACGCTGTAACCATATCTTTGATTCTTTTCACGAGAGCAACTACACGCGCGTCCACGTTCGGCATATCCTGGAGGGCAGCAAGCAGCTTATCACACATACCGGTGATTGCTTCGAGCCTTTGTTTTTCTTCAGGGTCCATCTTAGGCATGTCTTCAGACCCTCCTGTTTTTGGAATTTCAGAGCTCCCGGGTTGTGGAATATCAGTTGGAGACTCTACTTTTCCCGGATTCTCACGATGTAGTTCAACTTGATCTTCAAGTGCTTTTGATAGGTAGTAATTTAAAGTCTTTGCTTCAGGATTGGCAGGAACGGACACTAGCGAGATTTCGAAGATTTTAAAACCTTTTATGACGGTGATATTTCGCGATAAGCTCTTATCAAACTGCTCGTCATATTCGGTGATGACGCCTCGGAAACTAAATTTGGAAATAATACCTTCACAGATCTTATCCCAAACTTCAGTCTCTGAGTTGGAGATTTGGACTTTAACAAACAGTCCAGTTCCCTCTGGTCTCGCTTCTAGTACCTTACCGATCGGACGGTCAGGATCATGATTATACAATACGGTTGTATATTTGAGAAGGTCTTTAGAAGCCTCTTCAAGAGCCTCGCGAGCGATCAACTCATATTGTGAATCAACGACGTCTGCAACCGCCGCATAACCGGTAACGATACGTTTTTGCTGGCCTTCTTCATCAAATGTATCAGCAGCTTTCTTAACCTCAAATAGAGCATCTTGAAAAGCAATCTGACCATCTTCAATCTTTATCGCTAGGTTTCCTTCCATTGTCTTCTCCTGGGCTCAAACTAAAAAATGTTAGACCCATCTAGTTCGAGATTTATTTTGTTCCCAAAAAACAAAAAAGGGAACGTTTTCCACATACATCCCTTTTTTATTTCTCATCACCAATATTTTCAGTAGTGTGTAAAGTCCAAATATTGGTGTCATCATCCTGTACTAACAAATATAATCCCTTCCATTCCTTCTCTTTTACTTGAAACTTTTTAACAGTTGGATCATCCACTAGCATAAGTAGTTCACCTTCTGCTACCCTTTCAACGGTAACCGGAATCTTCTTATTCGGGTTTAATTCAGTTCCAGGCTCTAAACGCCCGAGAGCATTCATTAACTTTTTATTCTTGATCTGTTCAAAGGTCCCGGTCGTAGAATCGAATAAAACTGGGTTGCTATTGAAAGTCCAAAGGAAAACGTCTTTACCATTATCAATCCAAAGATCATAAAGTTCAGCACTATATCCAATTCGTACATGAATTGGACCTCTCCAAGTTCTTTTGTTCAAAACGAATTTACGATTAACATTAGCTTTCAAGCTTACCATGCCACCACGAGCTAATGCATTAATATAATTCGTAACTTGAACTTGAGCGGCTCTAGAGTTTTTATGCTTCTTTAACCAATCTTTCAATGTATTAAACTTTTCTTCCAAGGTTTTACCTTTAAGTTCAATACGAACGTCTTGCCATTCTGGTTGTGAAACATAGCGCATGATTTCTTCTTTCGTAATCGTTCCACAATGAATTGATTTCCAATCCAATGCCTTGAATAAATCAAGCTTCTTATATATAGATGAATAATCCATTTTAATTTTACGATGCTTAATTGCATCAACTAAACTATCACGAACTTTAATTCGAGTTGCTTCATCCTTAACTGACCAGTACGCGAACTCAGATGGAATCTGATCTTTAATTTTCTTTGGTAATGCGGAGGCGCCGTATGGAGTAATTCTACCTTTTTTCACGGCACGAGTCGATAAAACGTATGGGATATCATCATTGGGTTTAATTAACATCCACATAGTTGGAGTTCTAATTTCTGGCGATTCTGAAGGAGGCAGTACATTTTTTGAGAACGAAATCATTTCATCAAAATCAATCACTGCAGATTCTGGCAAGAGTATTTCACCGAACTTACATGAAATTGAATTCTTTTCAACAATGAAAACGAGAATTGGTTCATCTGCATCGAAAGCGATTT
>DQIQ01000017.1 GCA_003942085.1 Thermoplasmata archaeon
TGGTTATTAAAAATTTCCATGTCTTTGTGGTGTTCTCGTTATTTTTTACAGCAATCTCTTGCATCATTTGAGTTCTTTCTATTCCACCCCTGATGTAGGGATTCATATTATTTTAAATAGCAGTTCGTCAATCTCGATTGATCAGGGGGAGTACTATGGAAATTGTCCCAGGCATCCATATGATTGAAGGCATTATCGCACACTGCTATCTTGTGGATGATGCAGAGCTGGTCCTCATCGATACCGGCATGCCACACAAGACAAAGAAAATAATTCGTTATATAACGGATGAGCTGCAGAGGTCGCCTTCAGATTTGAAGACCATTATTCTTACTCATTGCGATATTGATCACATCGGAAACGCATTAGAGCTACGCAGCCTTACTGGTGCGAAAATAGCTGCCCATCCTTATGATGCAGAGATCATCGCAGGGAAAAAAATGCGGAAGACCCCGAAAGGCGGAATGAAGATCCTCTTCAAATTGTTAGGATCATTTCTGCAAGTAAAACCATTTCCGGTTGATCGTCTTATAAACGAAGGAGACACTCTCTCTGGTCTTGCAGTCCTCCATATGCCCGGTCATACATCAGGTAGTATCGCATTGTATGATTCGAAACGAAATGTGCTGTTCATTGGCGATACGCTTGGGTTCCGCGATGGAGTCGTGCAAGGACCATCTAAAAATGTCACTCTAGACATGGAGCAGGCCAATCAATCCGTTGAAAAACTTAAAGATCTTAATTTTACTGTTATGCTCAGCGGTCATGGGGCGCCAGTAAGATCAGATGCCTCAGCTAAGGTGCAAGAGTATATTGCCCAAATAAAGAATAGAAAAGCCACAAGGTGATAGTGAGTTCCATGTACATCATAGAAACAAAAAATCTGACAAAGAAATTTGAAAAGATGACCGCTGTTGACAATCTTAATCTGCAAATCGAAGAAGGTGAAATCTTCGGGTTGCTTGGGCCCAATGGCGCAGGAAAAACAACGACGCTTCTGATGCTGGTGACGTTAAAGCCCCCGACATCAGGGACTGCAACCATCAACGGATTTGATGTCGTCAAACAACCGGATAAGGTCAGGAAATCCATAGGTATCGTGTTTCAGGACCCAAGCTCCGATGAGATATTGACCGGCTATGAGAATCTGAAGTTGCACGGCTGGCTCTATGACATGCCGGACGAGTTGAGAGAAGAACGCATTACGGAGGTTCTTCAGCTTGTTGATTTGACTGATCGAAAAAACGATCGGGTGAAGAAATACTCTGGTGGGATGCGACGAAGGCTGGAGCTTGCGCGAGGGCTGATGCATCATCCGAAGGTGTTATTCTTAGATGAACCAACATTGGGACTTGACCCGCAATCACGAGAACATATCTGGAAATATATCGAAAATCTAGCAAAAGAAAAAAACATGACCATTATCATCACGACACATTACATGGATGAAGCAGATAAGCTCTGTGACCGACTTGCGATCATTGACAAGGGGAAAATCGTTGTTCTGGGTTCTCCGAAGAAACTGAAAAAAGATTTAGGTGGTGATATCATTCGTTTGAAGGCAGAGGCGTTAAACCTAGATGTTTTAAAGACGTTACCGTACATAAAAAACATCGGTCAATGTGATGGGGATGTGTGTTTGACCTTGGAGAACGCCAATACTCATTTGCAGGAGATCCTCAAGCTGGTCGGAAAGGTAGATTCTGTCGAGATTCGATCACCGACCCTTGATGACGTGTTCCTGCATTTCACCGGCAGAGCGATGCGGGAAGGCTCACCAGAGGGCGGCTGGGCTGAGAAAATGATGAATGCGAGTGAGAAAAAATGAGCGAATTAAAAGGCATTTATGCATTGTGGTACAGAGAAACAAAGGTGTTCCTCCGTGAGCGCTCCAGGGTTATTTCATCGATCATCAATCCCCTACTCTGGTTACTGATCATCGGTGGAGGTCTTGGGTCTGTTGTCTCCTTTGGTGACATCAATTATCAGACGTTTATTTACCCAGGTGTCCTTATTCAGACCGTTTTGTTTTCATCGGTGTTCTTCGGTGTGTATATTGTCTGGGACAAAAAAATTGATTTCATGAAAGAAGTGTTGGTTTCACCGATGCGACGGACCTCACTTTTCGTTGGAAAAATATTAGGCGGGTCGACCGACACGCTGATGCAGGTGTTAATCCTCTTTGTCATCGGATTTGTTTTTACGGCCGTAGGGATCCTGCCTGGGCTGCATCTGACTCTTTTTTCTGTGGTTGTTTCGCTTGCATTTCTGCTGGTGGCAACAGTAGGTTTGGTTAGCATTGGTCTCATCCTTGGTTCTCAGATGGAAAGCCCGGAAGGCTTTCAGCTGATCATCAGTTTTCTTATCTTTCCGCTGTTCTTTTTATCTGGCGCACTGTTCCCTATCACCAATCCGCCTTCGTGGTTAGCACCCTTTATTTTTGTCAATCCGGTGACCTATGCAGTGGACGGCATCCGCGGTGTCATGCTGGGGATCTCCCGGTTTCCCCTCCTGTTTGATTTTGCTCTCGTGAGTCTGTTTGCTGTCGTGATGATCCTTCTTGGAACCTATGCGTTTAAGAAAATGAAGATATAATAAAAAAGTTTACTGAGGTGCATTCGAATGGAACATTGGAAATCGGTCCTTTGCGCTGACCCCGCGGAGTGGCTATTGGAAAAGAACAATCCTTCGGTGCGGTATTTTACTTTGCGTGATCTTTTAGAAACACCTGAGACTGCACAAGAGGTAAAGGAAGCAAAAGAAGCAATAATGAACACCGGTGTGGTGCCTGCTGTTTTAAAAAAACAAAAAAAGGAAGGATATTGGGATGAACCAGAACGATTTTATACTACGAAATACAAAGGGACCGTCTGGCAGTTGATGATCCTTGCTGAGCTTGGAGCAGATGGGAACGATGAGCGTGTCAGAAAAGGATGTGAGTTTATCCTTTCCCATTCGCAGGATTTGGAAAGCGGTGGTTTTGCTCATTCCGCTAGTGTCAAAAAAGGTGGAGGACGACACAGTGAAGTGATCCCCTGTTTGACAGGGAACATGGTTAGCAGTTTGATTCGCCTTGGGTATCTAGATGATCCTCGACTTACGCAGGGTATTGAATGGATCACCAGCTATCAGCGGTTTGACGATGGAATATCAGATGCACCGAAAGGCTGGCCGTATGACCGACTAAAAGCAGCGTGCCTCGGGAAACATACCTGCCATATGGGTGCGGCAAAAGCATTGAAAGCGTTAGCTGAGATCCCGGAAAACAAGCGATCAGCTGCAGTGAAAAAAACGATTGAGAAAGGCGCGGAATACTTTCTGCTGCATCATGTGTTCAAATCCAGTCATAATCTTTCCTACGTACCAAAGCATAGTTGGTTGCGATTCAATTTTCCTCTCATGTATCAGACGGATGTCTTGGAAATCCTCGGAGTTTTGACGAAACTTGGCTACAAAGATGCCCGTATGCAGGAAGCTATCGACGTCGTGGTCTCAAAACAGGACAAGACTGGGACTTGGCTTTTAGAAAACTCCTTCAACGGACGCTACCATATCAATATTGAACAAAAAGGCAAACCGAGCAAATGGATAACACTGCAGGCTCTTATCGTCTTGAAGCGATTTTACGGCTGAAGCAGACGGCCTACCCAGATACTATCGTATAAAAAAGTAGGGGATGAACAACATTTTTCATAGATCATTCAGAAGCAAGATATAAATATTCAGAATTGATTCTTCGCCTTGGATGCATAGTGTGGATGGGATGTTAGCGGATGGCATATACAGAAAAGTAGTCATCATTCTAGTCTTAATGCCGTTTCTCCTAGTTGGTTTTAACTACATTGAAGCATTTCCAGATAAAAATATTGCATCACCATCACATGTGTCTTTAAGCGATTCAGTCCTTGTAGCTGGTACGTTTCATTATGTCGATGTAACCATACCAGATGATGCTGAAAGAATCTGCATCATCGCATTCAGCGGAACCACTGAACCCAAGCCAGATGATAGGTCTATTCAAAATTTTTACACATGGGAATATGACAGTGGGGTCTGGAAGGATGCAAGCGGGTATGATTCTTCATATATTGATCCCTCCAAAAGTTATACGGAGAACAATACCTATTCGTTTTATATCGGGATATCAAGCAAAGTAAAACCCGGGAGCTGGACGATAAAAATAATCGTGGACAACCAAGAGACGTCCTCGAATTCTGTAAATGTGATCATGGGTGATTTTTGTCTTTTCTTTTCAGCAATCATCGGAGTCTTTGAGTCTAAAATAAAGCAGAAGGAACTGGTATTGAAAGACGAAATACGATGTTGCTATGAGGAGCGGAAGCTCGAGGCAGCCGAAGGAAGTATCGAGCGGAAAATCGATGCTGTTCTCAAGGAAAAAGCATTGCTGTCGAACGAAGAAAAACCGCTATACAAAAACGTCGATTTAACTTGCGCAGGAAACAACGCACCAAACAAACAAGAGCCAATACGGTCAGCGATCTCTCTGTATCCTCGCAGTAAACTTAAGGATGTAACAAACAATGGAACCAAATCTATGTTTTTTAATGAAAAACGGGGTGGAGGCACTGGTTTTTGTTCAATGAAATTTGACATATTCAAAAGATTTTTTTTAATACTTGTGATAGGTGTAATTGTCACAGCTGCAGTATTACCACTGGTAGTCTCAATAGGTAAAAATGAGGACCCTGGTGTTATCACGATTATCAATGTTCAAAGCTACCCTCTGGTCGGTGGGACCTGGACTGTGCTCTTTACTACCGTTGGCCAAGCGAATTTGACCATATCTGCAGTCAATGGTACCACCTGGAGTAACAATGATCGGGATCATGATCTGAAATTTTTACAATGTAGACGGGGAAATGAAACAGTAGAATGTCATTGGGGAAATGGTTCTGTTTTTATCCCCAATTTTTCTTCCAATGGAACCTGTTATGAAATTTCTGAGGTCTTCACATCGGGTCATCATACGCTCATGTTTCAGTTTGGGGACGACGTTGCCTTTGCCAATAATCTTGCTTCAGAGAACTGGCGGCAGACCAGCACGAGTGATTTTAACAATGGAACGAAAACGAGCATTAACGTCAGCAGCGGCTCCTTTCATTTGATGGAGAGGTACTATCGTCGTAACTTCACCTGGATTAATAATGAGGGATTCGAGGGAAGCTGGCCACCTTCAGGATGGTCTGAAGATCCATCAACGAGTAATTGGAACAGAGAAACCGATCAAGTCTATCAAGGTACCTACTCAGCAGATTTCGATGGAACTACTGGTGGTGGATCCTCAGGAAATCTTCTTTCACCGTCCCTGAATTGCGCTGGTTCTAATGTCACTGCAATTTATGTAAAATTTTGGGTGTATTCTGATAATGCGCATAATGGAAATTTTTATTTGGATTACTATGACGGTAGTAATTGGGATCAAATCACGAGATTAGACAATTTTGGAGCGGGTGCTTGGGCCCAATATTCGCAGAAGATTGTAGATTCTCAGTATTTTAAATCAAATTTTCAGATCAGATGGAGCGTAATTTCACTCCATAACAATGAGCATGTCTATGTTGATTTGGTCAATGTCACTGTAGAGAGAAACGAAAGTGGATATTACTCCAACGGAAGTCTGATATCAAAAGCGCATGATACTACAAGGAATCTACCTGATTACAACAATATTATTGTTGACAAAACCACTCCATCTGGAACAACGGTGTCCACCTGGGTCAAAGCCGCTGATACACAGGCAAACCTCTCTACCGCCACATGGTACACCACAGCGTCACAAGTCCCTGATAAGCGATGGATTCAATGGAAAATCAACCTTTCAGGAAATGCCTATCTTACTCCTACGATCAACGAAGTCAATCTTACTTGGATATACGATAATGAGAAGCCAATCTCGATGGTTACCTCATTATCATCCTACTGGCAGAAGACGACGCCATTCCAGATTTCTACAGTTGCATCAGATAATGGCACCGGAATCAAGGAAATAGCTTTGTTCTACAACTACAGTGCTACTAATACTTCAGGTTGGAGTGGATGGACGTTATACGGAACTAATGATACAACAAGTCCTTACACCTGGTCGTTCGCTCCTCCCCGCGCTGATGGATATTATCGATTCTACAGCAGGGCGATAGACAGAGAGCTGAATGTCGAAAATCCTCCAAGTTCTCCTGGTTATGATGCGTTTTGTGGTGTTGACACGCTGAAGCCTTCCTCAAGATTGGATAATATTACTCCGTATTGGTACATAGAGCCTGCTAGAAATGTTGTGATAAATTGTTCCATGGCAACTGATTCAGTGAGCGGTTTGAAAAACATTGTGTTGTATTATCGTTATAGAATGGACAATGGATCTACATGGGGATCTTGGCTGACCTTTGGTTCAGATGGAGCTGCTCCCTGGTCCTGGATTTTTAACTTCCCCAAAGCAAAGGGTTGTTACCAGTTCTATAGCATAGCAATTGATAATGCGGGTAACTCTGAGGATCCTCCGTCTACTCCAAATAATGATACCGAATGCGCCTATAATTGTTTAAGACCATATTCGGAGGTAAATGCTATTAGTCCGTACTGGCAGGGCAGCGTAACTCTGACTATCACCGGCCAAGGTACAGATTTCAATGGGAGCGGTCTGCATAATGTCACCCTGTACTATTACTATAGCTCAGATAACAGCAGTTGGTCAAACGGGTCTCCTTTCGCAGTGGATAACGATCCATGGAGAACTATTTCATGGGTTTTTACTTTTCCAAATGGGAGCGGTTACTATCGTTTCTACAGCATCGCCTCCGATAACAACAGTAATATCGAATATTTTACGGGCAATGACACCTTATGCGGTTATGATGCAGAAAAACCTTCTTCGCAGGTTGATACAATTTCTCCCTATTGGCATAATGCTACAGGGAACCCGATACTGATTACTGTTACGAATACGAACGATGCACTGACCGGGATTAAAAATGTCACACTTTATTATCGTTATAGACGAGACAACACATCAAGTTGGAATGCAGGAGTTCCTTTTAGTCGAGACGAAAATGCACCCTGGAGTTGGAATTTCAATTTTCCATCTGGAGAGGGCCATTATCGGTTCTATAGCATAGCATATGATCAAGTTGGGAATCGAGAAGATCCGCCATCATCACCTGATTATGATACACAAAGTGGATTTGATACATCAAAACCATCCTCTCAGGTCAATTTCATTTCACCGTATAACGTCACGTTGTCGCCTTTATCGGTTACAGCAACCGCGAGTGATGATGGGAAAAATGTGACCATCTGGTATTATTATTCTTCTCAAAATTCATCATGGTGGAACCCCTGCTGGCAATATAGGAAACAGTTGAACATATCTGCAAAGAATGGGGGGTATCAAATGAAAATCGTCATTGCAAACATAACCGGTGGAAACGTGAACTGCAACGGCCATGCACGAAACAATTTCGGTGATATCCGGTTCATTAGCTATTCAGATAATACGACCCAGCTTCCCTGTTGGCTTAAGAACTATACGACCGGTGCTCAGGCGACGTTCTGGGTAAATAATTCACGCAATGATTCATCCATTTGGATGTACTATGGGAATAGCAATGCCGTTACAACAAGCAGCGGAGACAGTACGTTTTATTTCTTCGATGATTTCTCAAATGGATTAGGTAAATGGACAATCGACCCAGAAAACACAGATAAAGTTTATATTAATTCAAGTCAGGGAAATTCAGCTCCAGCGTTGAGACATGATCCTGATTCGTCTCAAACGAAAAATAGTTATTTTGATACAAGACTAAGAACGACAAATTACAAGATTCTTGATGGGGTTATCGAATATGATGTGTATTTAGCTGGTGTAGCAAGAATTATTCATCAACTTGGTTGGAGGGTAAATAGTAATTCTTGGACTAATGGTTATACCTGGCGTTTGCAGACTGGCGGTGGGGACGGGGGTTTTTTAGAATTGTTCGCTCCGGCGACCTGGACCCATTTTGGATCAAACTATGCTGATGTCTCTGCGAGTACCTGGTATCATGTTAAAGTTAATGTTTCGGGATCTAGTTACACCGCAGCAGTCACTCCAGGCAGCACTCTTTCTGCATCAGATTCTACGAAACTAACCGCTGATTATCTGGTTTCCCACGTACATGGGGTGACACTGACTGCATCAAGCTATGCCCTGGTGGATAATGTGTTCGTGAGAAAATATCGGGCCATACCACCGACCTGGGGCAGTTTTGGCAGTGAGCAATCAGGTTATATAAAATGGAACAATGCAAGCAATCCAGACACCAGCATTCCCTGGAGCTGGAACTTCAACTTTCCTGGTGGACTGGGGTACTATTGGTTCTATTCTATAGCTGTCGACTTAAACAGCAATGCGGAGGATGCACCAAACACGGCAGATGCTCGCTGTCATCACGTATTGCCTTTTGCCCCAGTGATTAATAGTTATGATTTACGAAATAACACTGGATCAAAACTGAACAATGCTACCGGTCTGCTTGATGTTAATAGTGAATATTATTTTACAATCAATGTCACAGCAAAATACGGCTGGGTTTATGTTGATTATATCGACATAAAAACATGGTATGACCAGGGGCAAGAGACTAGCTCTTACAATCAGACGGTGGGTGGAAACCTGAATATGTATCTGCGATACGAAAATGTCACGGGGAGTGCCAGGTTTTCACTTCTCTGGCCGAATGATGAAGTCCAAATCATTAGTAGAAATTGCACCCAAACTGTTGTGAATGGTACCACCAGGGTTATCAAAATAAGTTTCAAACCTTTGAGTCAAACGAGATGGGCTTGTAGCAACAACACTTGGGATACTACCAGAAACACCACCAACGATCTCTATTCGTGGAACTTCAACATAACCGTTATAGACACGTCCGGCTTAAAATCATGGAGGAGAGATGAATATGGGGTCTACAAATTCGCCTCTATTCTACCTGAAAAAAACTGGGTGGATGTTCGGGCTCCACCTGGATATAATGCGACGACGAATGTGGTCAATATCACCTATTCCTCGAACTACGACTATAACATCAGTATCTATTTTGAGGAGAATCTGACGAATACTTCATCGGGTGACATCCTCCCTATTGCAAATAATGTCTACATATGTGCTAACGCAGATCTTAATGATGATATCACGACCGATATGATGTTTAGTGGCATCCGTGAAGTAAACGCCGTTAACATAATCACCACATCAGGTATCTTTCATAAAAATAACAGCAGCCAATTTGTTCACGTTCAATTCAATGTGTACATTCCTTTCGGAACTATCCATGGAGAATATACTACTCACGTCGCAACGAAGATCAAACAGAAATCGCGGTAGATGAAAAAAAGCGGAAAATTCATCACCCAAAGTTTTATATGATGGACAATGAATTAGTGACCTGCACGCTAACATATAAATTCATTACTCAATAGTAGAAAAATAATTGGTGAGGGCTAGAGGATGGGAAAGCAGAACGCATATTCGGTTCTAGTTGTAATAGGGTTAATAGTATCTCTGTTTACTGGTATGTTCTGTCTTGAACCCTATATTGTAAAAAATGCTAGAGCCAACCCTGGAAATGTTAGTGAGCAGTGGAATAACGCAACAACCTTAAATGTAACTGTGCTGTACAGAGAACCTCGTTTTAATTGGTATGATTTTCAGTACAATCAATCTGGGACCTGGGTGTCTCGACTGAATGCACAGAGTGATGTGAACGATAGTGCAGAATATCGATTTATTGTAAATATCAGCAGTGATAGTGGATGGGAAAACATCACGTATATCAATATCACAGCTTGGTATGATCAGGGAAATGATAATTCCGTCTATAATCAGACGTTGGGCGGGAATATGAATTTGTTCCTCCAGTATGAAAATCTCACTGGAACTGCTGTGTGGAAAATGTTGTGGCCTAATGGTGGTGAGGTCACTAGTGATCGTTATTCAGAGAGAGTTGTGCGTGATCCCGTCGGCAGTCCAAGGTTCACCGAGTGTCATAATCTCACGTTTTCGTTTGTGCCTGGTTATCAATTCCGGTATGCCCCTGGGGACGGGGGCTGGGATACCACTCATAATGCGACAAATGATCCTCAATCCTGGAATTTTAAGATATATGCCTCGAACGAACAAGGGTACGTCTCCTGGATTCAGGATGAATTTGGGATTTACTCATATACCGAAATAGTCAGTGCAGGATGGCCTTCCATCTATGCCTATCCAGGTGAAAATGCGACAGCAGAGAACAATATCACCCTGGTCACACGTTCCAACGGGAATTATTCTCTTTCTGTGGATGTAGGGAACCTGACCCATAGGACGCATCCCACTGCAAATATATCTCGTAAAAGAATTTGGTTGCGCGGTGGTGATCTAGATATTTCAAGTAATTATACCACCTTTACTGACTTACTGTACTTGTATGGAGCGGTCGCAACCTATCATCGTAATCAGGCGAACGGGACAAGCCTTACAACAAGTGATGTTGAATACAAATGTAATATCCCTCTTGGGCAGATCGCAGGGGAATATACTGCTCCTATAAGATATCACCTTAAGACGACGTGAGAATAGATCGGTCTGTCGAGTTCCGGTATTGTGGAATCAGGGTCGCTCTCACCTGAGAAATCCTTTTTTTATGTGGTGAACGTTCTTTGAATGAGTCATTTTTTTTAAATCTTGTTTTTCTCCTTATTTGACTTGATTACGAAGTGACATTTTGACGAATAATCTTTATATATTGTGTCTGCGAAAGAACATACCTGACATCTATTAACATGTCATGAAGTAACTTGAGGATGGATGAAGGTGAAAAAAATGGAACTGGAACAAAAGAAAAAATTTTTTTCTGCGATAGTAGGAATGGCAATCATTACCTCTTTGGTAGTAAATATCTTTGTTGTTGGGCCAATCGTCATGATTGGAAAGGCTGATCCAGGAGATATCCCTCACTACTGGCATAATACAACAACGCTTAATGTGACCGTCCTGCATTTCGCTCCAAGAATCCTCTGGTATGATTTTCAGTACAATCAGGGCGGAACTTGGGTCTCCAAACTCAATGCACAGATTGATGTCAACAACAGCGCGGAATATCGATTCATTGTCAATATCAGCAGTGACCAGGGTTGGGATGATATTCAATTCGTAAATATAACAGCGTGGTATGATCAAGGGACTGATAGTAGTACCTACAACCAGACCGTTGGTGGGAACTGGAATTTGAATCTTCAGTATGAAAACACCACCGGGACCGCTGCCTGGAGGATGCTGTGGCCTCATGGAGGAGAGTTTACTGAAGGAACCTATGCGGATATAGTCGGATTCGATCCCTACGGGAGTATCGGTTACACCGAATGTCATAATCTTTCGTTTTCGTTCGTTCCAAGCTATCAGGTCAGGTACGCCCCCGGTGACGGGATTTGGAACAACACTTACAATACAACTGATGATGCTGAGTCCTGGAACTTCATCATGGAAGTCACTGATAGCGGTGAAGACGCCCCAGCGTCCAGTACTATATGGATAACCGACGAGTTTGGAGTGTACTCCTATAGTGAGATCGTCAGTGCCGGATGGCCAACCATCATCGGTCACCCCGGAGAAAATGCAACCGCGAACAGTAACATAACGCTCCTGACACGTTCGAACGGGAATTATTCCCTCTCCACTGATGTCGAGGATTTAGTTCACAGAACGTTCCCAGCAGCAACGATTTCTCGGGAATTGATCTGGGTGCGCGGTGGTGATTTGGATCTTTTCGATAACTTCACGGCGAGCAGCGGCGGGATTTATTTCTATGGATCTCTTGGGGCGTATCATCTTTCAAGAGCCAATGGAACCGATCTAACCACAAATGATGTTGAGTATAAATGTAACATCCCCCTCGGTCAAATGGCCGGTGACTACGCCGCTGCGATTCGATACCATCTGACGACAACTTAGTAAAATAGCACAAAGCCCCCCCTTTTTTTTTAGTTAGTGAGCAGTCATTTTATCATATTCTCCCTCCCTTAATTGCAAAAAATAAAAATCTTTTCAAAGAAAAACTTTAATAGACGAATACCGATAAGAAATACGGATGGGTAACTCAATAATTTAGCTTATACTAGGAGAGAGGGCGTGTGGGAAAACAAAAAATAAAATATGGTTTAGTTTTTTTCATGCTTGTTTTATGTTTCAGTGCCATGGTATCAACGATTTCAGCGGCAGATGATGCTACTCTTTCTATAAGTATGTTGCAAGGCGAACAACAAACTCGTTTTAACAGACCTGTATTTGTCGCAGGTGTCTGGTATTATGTTAACATTACCATGGATCAGAGCATCAATGAATTATCAGTGAGATTCTATAAAGGAATTTCGCTTCCGACAGGAAATAAAAATGATACGAATTATTATGAATGGAGATATGAGCAAAATAATGCAACGGTCTGGAACGATGTCAGCGGATATGACATTGATTATATAAAACAAGATTTTTGTATGAGGAATAATGCTTTGTTTAGTTTTTGTGTAGGCATGAAAGACTTCATGCCGAACATGGTCGATTATTATGAAAACTGGACCCTGGACGTGTCCCATGCTGGAACGATAGTACATTCTGAGAGAATCGTCGTAGAAAAACCAAAAACCGGTATCTCCTTAAGTAAACCAACCTCCATCATATTTCATGTTGATCCGTTCACCGTGATGGATGCTCAGGGTGATAATTTCTTCAAGATCGGAAATATTGGCAATGTCCCACTCTACGTTAATTTCGATAGCGAAAAATACAACGATGTTGAAATCACCGATATCAACAAGAAATTTTCACCGGATGACATCATCACTCATTATGTTATCGTGCATTCAAAGAGTTGGCCACCAGGGATTAAGAGAATTGACATACAATTAAATGGCTCATACCCACAATCCTATTTCGTGGATACGAATGCAACGGTCACCCTGTATACCTCGTTTATTATCGATGTGCCTCAGCTAGTCATCTATGTGGGGCACAGTAACTATAGGATCGAGGAAATCCCCGGTGCAAAAATAACATTCCAGTATCTAGAAAAATTAAACATGTACGAAGGCGAGATTAAAGATATCAATGCGTATGTTTCTGGTGATGGGGCAGTCACGGTAGATGTCTGGGCCGATGAAAAAAACATCAGTGCGCTCAAACTATATGACGGTAGTACCGAAACGCAGTCTCCTCTTTCTTTTACGTCCACGAATACCTCTGAACGGACCATCGTAGTCAAAGTAAAAGCGTTAGGCGAGGGAAAAACAGGTGTCCTGAGCTATAGTGTGAGTGGCAATGGTGCAACGAAAATCTACACGACTCAGATAACCATTGGACCGCCAAGATCACAAGACAAAGAAACAGAAGGGAGCCCTGCTACAATCATGCAAATAATTGTCATCATTGCTGTTCTTCTTGTTGTCGTCTATATCGTCGTATCCTACGTTAAAAATAAAATGAGGTAACAGAGAGAAAATGAGAAAAATCATTTTACCTTTTCTGCTATTATTCGCAACTTTAATCCTTGGCTTAGTAATTATTCCGCAACACGCTGGCGCCGGTCAAGCAGGTGTAGGAGTCATAAACGTTCCACCAAAATACGGCTATATCCGTATTGAGGAGCAGGATAATTTCATCAGAGTATACCTCAATATCTCAGATTATAACTCCTGGGCCGATATCAGCAATGTCAGTGTGACCCTTGACAATTATGGCACGAAGATCTCTGCGTTTCTTTTCCAGCAGTACAAGAGTATGGATTCCTACGTTGAGGTCAATAATTTCAGTGAGACACCTGCAGCGAATCATTTATTGGTTGTCGAAAAGTGTTTTTTCGAAAAATCCAACAACAAAGAGACCATCGATGAACGCTGCGATATTGCACTGAGATTCGTCTTTAAAAAAACATTTTTTACCGGTCTCAACATTGTGATAATTGACAGAGCAGGATCCGCCCCTGCAGAAGCATACATCTATTACAACACCGAAGAATCAATGAGAACCGGCAATACCATTGTGCTGCCTTGGATAGGAGTACGAATTACCATCGATATTCCCCCGTATCTTCTCGATATAATCGCCATAACACTCGGATTAGTCGGTGTGATGTACTATCTTAAAAAAACTGGGATGATTGAAAAAAGAAGAGGGCGTTATGAAAAAACTTCATAGTCAATCCTGGCTTTTTCCCAGTTGCCTGTTTATATTTTTATCAATATATCTCTTGGTGAAGTTCGTGTTCATTTTCTTTTTCCAAGCCGCTTTTGAGCCAAGATTCATCTTTGAACTCACCCCTGTTTATCTTTTATCGGGAGTCAGCAATGTACAACTGGCATTTCTGTCCCTCGTGGTGATGCTCTCTGATATGTATCTGCATCTACGGTCCGGTAAACGAAATCTACTACTCTCCTTTCTCCCAACTGCTGTGATGGTATCAAGCATAGGGTTCACTATCATGTTTAGCCAAATGGACCTTTCCTATGTCTATCATTACGGTCTTTTTGTATGCCTACTCCTTGTTGTCCTCATCGATTATCAATATGTTTTAAAAGGTATGGAAACCCAGAGGATACCACGAAAAAAAGAACCAGTCACGATAAGGGTTATGGAAAAAGAACCTTCTACTATCCGAGTCAGATCTCTTTTTGCAAAAAATACTCACCACTCTCAACAGACTCCTATGACTCTCCTTACTGACAACTCAGGTGACCTAAAAAAAGTATCAGATGCCGTTCTTCAGAAAATGCAGGGCATGTTAGACGACCTTGAGCGAAAAACAGTAAGAATTGAAAAACTGGAAAACGAACTCGAGGAGCGAAGAAAAAATCATGTCCCTGTTGAGAAAACATCTCCTGGTCCGATTACGTCTTATCAGGGCTCGATGGAGAACGTTTCGCTCAATGAAAAAAACCTCATACGATATATACCAACCGAAGAAAAAGCATATTTGAAAGAGAAAATACAAAATCATCTCATTATCGATGATGTGAAAGATGTCGTCGCGGTGGTACAACGAGGGATTTTTAAGGAAATCAGTAACTCCTTTGCTGATTTTCTCGGTTATAGCAGAACTGAGTTGCTGCAGAAGAACTTTTTTGTTTTTATAGCTCCACCTGGGTTTGAGGACGCGAGAAAATACTATCTCAATAGATTAAAAGGGGTCACTTCTAACTCGTTTCGGACGGTATTGCTCACCAAAGTACACACGGAGCTGCTTGTAGAAATTACCGTGACACCAACAATTTACAAGGGGGATCAGGCTGAATTTCTCAGTGTGAAAGAAGTGAAGAACAACACATAAGTGTGATATCAATAACAAAAGAGTAAGATTATCCTCTTCTGCCTGGCTCATAGATAATAAAATTAGATGCCCAAGAACGTATACTACCTGTTAAAGGAAAAAATAATCTATATTCTACCCTGAGCAAGGAAGACCAAAATATTTAATTACTACTGAACTATAATATAAAATAGTATAATAGGGGGTTATAAATAATATGAAGAAAATAGTAATTCTGTTTATTGTGGGTCTTCTCATAAGCACCGCAATTGGAGCAGCTGGAACACAGAGTAACCAGACAACACCTCAGTCCCTTACTGACCATATCGGCACGCCGTCTCTTAAGACTCGTTCAGTGGATAACGACAGATATCTGTTGGTTGAACTCACCGGAACGTCGACGTTCCAGACAACAGCAGGTCAGCCACAACTTCCAAAAATTGTTCGCACCGTTGAACTACCATTCGGGGCGACCGATATCCGCGTTTCTCTCAGCCCACTCGATATAACGACACAGCACATTGACCAGGAAATCAGACCTGCTCCCCAAATGCTTCCTCTCACCCCAGAGTATCAAGCGATTGCTGCTCAAACCACGCTGAAAGATGAACAAGTCTACGCGATGACAACACCGTACCCTGAGACTTGGTTCACCACATCGATCGGGGTTGGTTTGAATAAAGACAATCAACATGTTACCTTCGTCAGCATTCATTATTATCCGGTTCGATATACACCAACGACAGGAACCCTTCAAATTGCAAACAATGCAGACATCTCTATTATCTATACTGCGCCGACACATACCCCATTTCCAACCAATGCCGCATATAATATGGTGATCATCGCCCCAAAATCCTTTGAAAAAGCAATCCAACCACTCATCGATCATAAAAACAGCCATGGCGTAGCAACGGTATTGAAAACAACCGAAGATATCTATAAAGAATTTACCGGGGCTGACAAACCAGAGCAGATAAAATATTTCATAAAATACGCAATTGAAACCTGGGGCATCCAATACGTTTTATTAGTTGGTGGGTTAAAAAACATGGTTTTTGCCAAGCCACGGGATAACACAAACGAAGGCAGCAGCGGTTGGCATGTACCGGTCCGTTACACCAATCTTTATGACGACCCGAAATTCCCACTAGCCTCTGGAGGTACACTATTTGACCCTGGTGTTATCAGTGATTTATACTACGCTGATATCTATGAAAACGGAGGAAATTTCTCCAGCTGGGATCCCAATGGAGATGGGGTTTTTTCTGCATGGGGAAAGCCCGGAGTTCAAAATGACACCGGAATTGATCTCTACCCGGATGTCGCCCTCGGCAGACTGGCTTGCGTTAGTGTTGCTGAGGTAAGAACCGTTGTACGAAAAATCATCACGTATGAAACAACAACCTATGGATCAGAATGGTTCAAGAAAATGACGGTTATTAGCGGTGACGGGTTCCTTGACCAAGAGGATTTAAACATGCAGTGGGACACCACTGGCATTCCAACCGGAGCATACACGATTTATGCACAGAGCAGCAACCCATCAGCAGAATACGGACCTATCGAGACAATCAATATCACCGTTGACAAGACCAAAGAAACCAACCTCACATTCCACCATGATGATAATTTACGGATTAATCATTACCCAGGGTTGCCCATGGCTGAAATCGTGACTGTTACAGAAGGAAATATTCTTGGCAACACTGATTTTACCTACACACCGGCGGAAAACCAGGCGTATTGTAACGAGTTCTATTTCTGGGCAAACATGAGCTATCTTTCTGGCGTGCTGACCATTCGAGGAAAATGCTATGATCCGAAACCCTATGGGAACCTAAGCAGCATCCATGTCTGGATAAAGAACAGTGTTGACGCTACCGTGTTTGAAGATTGGCGAAATAACACAGAGATGTACTACGAAGGTGAATACACCACCGGTGAAAAGGCGCTTCTTGGTCGAGGTGGAGCCCTATATTACATGCCTACAGAGTTTCAACGAAACATCCTCTGGGCGTCCAACGGGAGATACACCGGAGAGCAAGATGTTATTGATGCATGGACCGAAGGAGCTGGTTTTATGTTTATCTCTGGTCATGGCAGTCCAAACGTCTGGGCTGATCATTACCCGGGTGTCCCAGGAAATCGTCAATTTGGAAGCATCACCGGCCTGGAAGTCACCACCTTGCGTCCTAACCCACCATTTTTCACCAAACCGATATACCCGATGGACACCATACGAAATGAAGAGAAGCTTCCTATTGCGGTGATCGGTGGGTGTCATAATAGTCAGTTCAATGTCTCGATGATCTATGGGCTTATTGATGGTTTTCCCTATCTGTTTCCAAATTTCCCAAAAATACACATGTGGTGTTATGGGACGCTGGTACCAGAAGCGTTTAGCTGGAGGCTGGTTCGAAACCCGCATGGTGGTGCCATTGCTACCATGGGAAACACAGGGCTTGGGTATGGAATGCCTGGTATCGATCTCACAACCGGTGGTGGGGACGGCTGGATAACCATTGAGTTCTTCAAGCAGTACGGAGCAGAAGGACGAGATGTCCTAGGACAGGCGTATCAGCAGACACTGACAAGCTACGTCAATACCTTTGATATGACCGATCTTGGCGCAGGGCATCCAAAATCTGTTCAGCAATGGGTGCTGCTTGGAGACCCTTCATTAAAAATCGGTGGTTATCAGTAAACCACTATTCACCCTTTTTTTTTTTTATTAATTAACCTAGCATAGTTAGTGCTGTGTCTCGGTAGGACATGCGGAAATTAAATCTCGAAATTGTTTTTCGTTTAAGCCAACACCACGGATTCCGTCCAAACGTTTTACGGCTAATCCTTGTTGAAAAAAGATGACCGTAGGGTACACTTCTACAGAATATTTCTCACAAAGATTCGGGTGTTCATCGATCGTCATACGGTAACATCGAAACGATATT
This sequence comes from Thermoplasmata archaeon, assembly GCA_003942085.1. Taxonomy (GTDB): domain Archaea; phylum Thermoplasmatota; class E2; order DHVEG-1; family DHVEG-1; genus SM1-50. Next base: position 18,281 of record DQIQ01000017.1, read on the forward strand.
TCCTTTGCGCACTTCTTAAAGATAGGTAAGAATATCTGGGAAAACGGGCACCATTCCGCATAAAAAAGGATGAATGTGTTTTCTTTTGTCTTGAGGATGTTCTCCAACTCTTGTTCGGTTTCGATGAGTGTGCATTTCTCGACGTTGTTCATAGTTATTCCTCTTTTATTGTTTTATTCCGGGTAATGACTGCTGTCACAGAGCGGTTTATTTTGTGATTTGCCGCACCGACACAGCGTAATCCGATTCCGTTTTGCATAATTTGAGTCATCAGCTGATGTGATGGAGATGCCACCGCGAACCCAAATCGGACCGCTGACTCCGATGAAAGGATCTTCAATGAGAACAATGGAGGTTTCGAAGGATGGTTCAATAATTTCTCCTGTTTTTTTATCAGATACGACCAGACGTCCAGAGGGACAATCCGCTGCTTCTTCGATGGCGATTTTCTTATCGCCCGGATTGTCTGAGGTGAGGATAAGGTTCCAGATGCCGCCGGCACGATGACAAAATCGAGCGGATGCACAAAGATCTTTTGCATCGGTCAATAGCAAGTCAGGGCCGTTAAGATCAGCAACGTTCTTGTAATATGTTTTTGGGTTTGCTGTCTCTGTGCCATCAAAATTGATTTTTGTATGAGCTCCATCACAAAAGGGTTTGTTGTGTGATTGACCGCAACGGCAGAGCGCATAGGCATCTTGTTTTGGGAATGTTTTATCATCCTTCCATTCGCAGGAATCCCATTTGCTATCGTACTTGATTATTTTTTGAATCATCGGAATTCCGCCAGTGATAAGATAAGGACCGTTTTTAGATACATTGATTTTAAAATTCTGATCTGATTTATCATTGATCTTTTTCGTCCCCATGGTTGATTTGTCCTCCTTTCCCTCTGAACAGTTTTTATATCTTTCAAATCATGTTGGATTTACAGAAATACGTTGTGTTAGAAACATTAGGGTTGTTCTGTATTTATGTTTTTTGTGCATTTAGGTCTCTCTTTCAATTGTGTAGGGACATGACACATGTCCCTTCACAAATAGTGGGTACGACCGTTGTCTGTAGTCTTTTTTCGCAGGTGAGCTATATGGTTCTTCTCGTGATGTTTGTATCGCTTATGGGAGCTGGATCTGTCTTATTTTCCAGTTGTATTTTTTCTCTTTATAACACTTCATTTTAATCGTTTTGAAATTATTTTTAATTTATTTTTCAGGTGAGTTACTATAGTTTAGCTGATTTCGTGAGATGAGGAAAAAATATGAAAACGAAAATCAAAAAAAATGAAAAACTAAAGCAAGTTATAATCGGCATCATTATTTTTTCGATGATGTCAACTGGTTTTGCAACTATTGTCGTAAAAAGTGATGGGAGCGCCACAGTGGCACGAGGGATTCTTCCGACATCTCCGGTTCCTGATATGAAAACCACAAGTGTGATTACCTCTGCGGGGACATCCACTACGGATACTAGTTCGAATACCGCACAACTGTCTACCGAGCAGGTGCAAGCATTGAATCATATGAAATTGGTTCTCAGTCTACCCGCAAAAAGGAAGGCAGCAGCAGATCAGTTTTGGGCTCTTTATCACTCGATTACTACTCAGAAACAGCATAGTTCCAATCCTCTGCCCTCGCCTGTAAACGCATCTATAGTCCCACACTTCTTCGGTCCATATCCAAATTGGGCAAACAGCCCTCTCCCCTCAGGAACGGTGACGAATATCACAATCGTAAGCGGAGGTCAGGGGTATACTGCTCCGATTGTTACTATCGGGAATTTGTATAATGGTAATGGGATCGGGGCAACCGCGAATGCCACAGTCACTAATGGGGTCATTACCAAGATTACACTGGTTTCTGGAGGAAGTGGTTACAATTCACCTTACATTTCTATCACCGATAGCACGGGTACTGGTGCAGCTGCGACGATACGAATAGGGGGCACTCTCGCAGGTGGTATCAGGAAATTCATTGACTCGCTCCCCGGTCTTGGACCAAGCGGAGTGGACAATCTTGGTCAATACATCCCAATAGGAATTGCTGATAACATTACTTTCCCTGGCTGTGATTACTATGAAATCGCGTTGGTCCGTTATTCAGAAAAGATGCATACAGATATTCCTCCAACTCTCATGGAAGGATATGTACAGTTAGAAACACCGTTCAATTATGGTGTCAGCAACCACGTAGTATTAATGAATCCTGATGGAACCCCAATATTAAAGGCGGACGGTACTCAGGCGATTGGCGTGGATAATCCTCATTATTTGGGACCAACCATCGTTTCAGTGCGTGATCGCCCAGTTCGTATTAAATTCAGTAACCTCCTGCCGACCGGTATGGGGGGCGATCTCTTCATACCCGTGGACACCACCGTCATGGGAGCCGGAATGGGTCCCCTTGATATGATGGGAATGCCTGGGATGAAGGAAAATTACACGCAGAACCGCGCGACATTACACCTTCATGGAGGAGCAACCCCATGGATAAGCGATGGTACTCCTCATCAATGGACCACTCCTGCGAATGAAATGACGCAATACCCTAAGGGTGTGAGTGTTGAATACGTTCCTGACATGTGGTTTGTGAACAGTACGGTTGTACCCAACACAGTTGGTCAGACTACACCACCGTTACCAGGTGCAACAAATGACCCAGGCAACGGTTCTCTGACATTCTACTATACTAATCAGCAAAGCGCCAGACTCATGTTCTACCATGACCATGCATACGGTCTCACCCGTCTGAATGTCTACTCAGGTGAAGCCGCTGGATATGTGTTAACAGATCAAGTAGAACAAGACATGATTGCAGGGACAAACGTCACTGGCGTAAATCCAAACCACCTCAAAATTCTTCCCGATGTAGGAATTCCGTTAGTCATTCAAGATAAAACCTTTGTAGACGCAACCACCATCGCCTATCAAGACCCGCTTTGGCAATGGGGATCAACACCAGGGATAGCGCATACCGGTGACCTTTGGTTCCCCCATGTCTATATGCCGAATGAAAATGCTGGCAACATCACGGGTGGGAATCCGTTTGGACGATGGGATTATGGTCCATGGTTCTTCCCACCAACCAACGACATACCGTATGGGCCAGTTCCAAATCCGTATTACAATCCGATTACTGCTCCTTGGGAACCACCTCTCATACCCGGAGTTCCTCATACTTCCATGGTAATGGAAGCATTCTGTGATACACCGGTTGTCAACGGTGTCGCCTATCCATACCTGAATGTCGAACCAAAAGCCTATCGATTCCGTATTCTGAGTGTTGGAAATGATAGGTCCTTGAACCTCCAACTATACCAAGCAGATCCAAGTGTCACGACCTGGGATGGCAGAACCAACACAGAAGTCAAGATGGTTCCCGCGGTTCCAACGCCCGGGTTCCCAGCGACCTGGCCGACTGATGGAAGGGATGGGGGTGCTCCTGACCCAACAACAGTAGGTCCTTCCTTTATCCAGATAGGTACTGAAGGAGGTTTCCTCCCAGCACCTACCGTAATACCAAACCAGCCAGTCACCTTCAATCTGAATCCAAAAACCTTCAACTACGGAAACGTCCTTGACCATGCATTAGCCCTAACACCAGCGGAACGAGCCGATGTCATCATCGACTTTTCTCAGTTCGCAGGAAAAACCATCATCCTTTATAATGATGGTCCAGCCGCGTGGCCTGCAGCAGACCCACGAAATGACTATTTCACGGGCAGTATGGATAATACCGCCATGGGTGGTGCTCCAACTTCACAACCAGGATATGGCCCAAACACAAGGACTATTCTGCAATTCAGAGTCAACAACACCACTCCAGCTGCACCATACAATATAACAGCATTAAAAACAGTATTTGCCAAGACTACTGCAAAACGAGGTGTCTTTGAAGCATCAGTGGACCCCATCATTGCGCCCCAAGCCGGTCACGATACTGCGTACAATAAAATCTTCCCGGTCGATAATTTTGTCAGAATCGGTGATACCGCGTATACATTCAAAACCATCGCGAATACAACACTCACCATTCCCTTCCAAGAAAAAGCTATTCATGACGAAATGAGTGCAGTCTATGACGATTTCGGAAGAGCAAGCGGAATGCTAGGGCTTGAACTGTCAAATGTTGGGCCCCAAGCGCAGGGCTTTCTGTTGTACCCCTATGTCAGCCCCGTTGTTGACATCATATCCGATTGTGCCATATCCCCTGTAGGGCCAGTCGCTGGTGATGGAACCCAAATCTGGAGGATTATCCACAACGGTATCGACACCCATGCAATACACTTCCATCTCTTCAACGTACAACTCATTAATCGTGTCGGATGGGATAATATGATCCTGCCACCTGACCCCAACGAATTAGGCTGGAAGGAAACCGTCAGAGTAAACCCCTTAGAACAGACAATCGTCGCATTACGTCCAATCGCTCCGACGTTACCATTCGATATTCCCAACAGCATTCGACTCATTGATCCAACGATGCCAGAGGGTGTGACCTTAGCAGGTCCCCCTGGAGGTTTCTCTGACCCAAGTGCCGAACCAGTCACCGTCACTAACCACAAAGTCAATTTCGGTTGGGAGTACGTCTGGCATTGCCATATTCTCGGTCACGAGGAGATGGATATGATGCACGGAGTCGGGTTTGCGGTCGCACCAAAAGCACCTACCAACCTTACTTCTATTGTGTCAATTAATGGTGGTAACGAAAGTATACAACTAAATTGGCATGACAACTCACTTAGTGAAACCAACTTTACTGTTCAGAGGGCGGGTGATGCAACCTTTACGACGAACCGGGTGGATAATAAACTTGGGATGAATGTGATAACATATACAGACGCCACCGTTCAGCAAAATCAATTATACTACTTCAGGGTGCTAGCCAACAACGTCATCGGCGACACCACGGTTTACCCAACTCCAGCAATCGGCTTCCCCACGGTAACAACCAACTCGACACCCACCAATACAATCATACTTAATCCATTAAATCCAGTTATCATCACCAATGCATTGCCAGGTGGCGACGTCAGCATTGCATACAGCCAAACCCTGACAGCCATCGGTGGCACGCTTCCTTACACATGGTCGGTGTCAATCGGTTCACTACCTGCAGGACTCACCCTTACACCATCAACGGGTCTTATCTCTGGAATACCAACTACAACTGGCACCTACAGCTTCACCATCATGGTCACCGACAATATCGGCGCCACAGCAACCAAACCATTTGCCATAACTATCAATACAGCACCAATAATCACGACTGTCTCACTCCAGAATGGTGACGTTGGGGTAGCATACAGCCAGACTCTGATGATGACCGGTGGCACGCTTCCATTCATCTGGACAGTTTCCGTCGGCACGTTACCAACTGGTCTGTCTCTAGCACCATCAAGCGGGGTAATCTCCGGGATACCAACTGCGATCGGTACCTCCAGTTTCACCATCTTACTAAGTGACAGCGTCGGTGGCACTGCGGCAAAAGCTTATACAATAATCATCAACCTTGCACCAGCGATCACCACAACCTCCTTACCCAACGGCCAGGTTAATATCGCGTACAGTCAGACCCTCGGGGTGACCGGTGGTACGATCCCATTCACATGGTCTGTCTCGACCGGTTCGTTACCAACTGGATTATCTCTTGCTCCATCTACGGGTATTATCTCCGGAACACCAACCACAGCGGGAACATTCAGCTTCACCGTTATGGTAAGTGACAGTGTTGGGGGCTTTGCAACCCAGCCATTATTGATCCTTGTCATTGCTGCGCCAACGATCACTACTGCATCACTCCCCAATGGACAAGTGAATATCGCCTATAGCCAAACACTTACGGGAAATGGCGGCACGCTCCCCTACACGTGGTCGGTATCGGTCGGATCTCTTCCATCTGGACTCACCCTCGCACCATCAACCGGTGTTCTCTCTGGGACGCCAACAACAGCAGGCACCTTCAGCTTTACAATCCAACTCAGTGACAGTATCGGTGGAATAACAACCAAACCTTTCTCAATCATTATCAATGCTATACCGTCTATCACCACTACCTCTCTTGGGCCTGGCGATGTCGGAATTGCCTATCAGCAGACGGTTGGAGTAATTGGTGGTACGGCTCCGTACACCTGGTCGATTTCAACCGGTACCTTACCTGCCGGATTAACCCTCGGTACATCAACCGGTATTATCTCTGGGACACCCACAACCGTTGGCTTCTCTAGCTTCACCGTCAAGTTAGTCGATAATTTCGGTGCAATAGCAATAAAGCCACTGGCTATCCTTATCAACACAGTGCCTTCGATTACAACTACCACGCTACCCGGTGGTGATGTCGGGGTTTCCTATAGTCAGACCCTGGGGGTGACTGGTGGTACAGCTCTGTACACCTGGTCGATTTCAGCTGGTGCTCTGCCCTCTGGTTTGTCTCTTGGTGCCTCGACTGGCATTATCTCTGGAACACCAACTACTACCGGATCTTATAGCTTCACCGTAATGGTCAGTGACAGTATCGGCAGTACAGCGACAAAATCACTCTCCATCGTCATCAATGCTGCGCCATCTTTCATCACCACCACTCTTCCCTTTGGAGAGGTTAGTGTGGTGTACAGTCAAACTCTGACAGCCACCGGTGGTACACTTCCGTACTCCTGGTCGATCTCAGCTGGCGTTTTGCCAGCCGGATTATCTCTAGGCTCGTCATCCGGTATTATCTCTGGAACGCCGACAAACGTTGGAAACGTTGGTTTCACAGTGAAGATAACCGATACTGCCGGTGGGACGGTGACACGGGCTTTCACCATCAGTATTAGAGGAGCACCGTTTATCACCACCACCTCACTTGCAAATGGTGAAGTGGGAGTCGTCTACAGTCGAACGGTTGCAGCAACGAGCGGGACCCCACCATACACCTGGTCGATTTCAACTGGTGCTCTGCCTTCAGGATTATCACTTGGTGTGTCGACCGGTATCATTTCCGGTACACCGACAGCCGCTGGCACCTACAGCTTTACTGTTCGAGTGATTGATAGCCTTGGCGGTACGGCAACAAAGGCATTCTCAATTACCATCCAACCGGCACCGACGATCACCACGAATTCACTCCCCAACGGACAAGTGAATATCGCCTACAGTCAAACCATTGCAGGTACTGGTGGTACGCCTCCATACACCTGGTCAATTTCGACTGGTGTCCTCCCCAATGGATTAACCCTCAGCGCATCTACCGGTGTTATCTCTGGGACCCCAACAACGGCAGGAACCTTTAGCTTCACCGTCAAACTAACCGACAATGTCGGCGGTACTGCTACAAAGGCGTTCTCAATCACCATTAGACCAGCACCGAGTATCACCACGACCTCGTTACCGAACGGTCGGATTTTACGGTCATACTCAGCAACCCTAACAGGGATCGGCGGTCTGCCTCCGTACACATGGTCAATTTCAGCTGGCGCTCTGCCCAATGGATTGACTCTCTCGCCAACAACCGGTACTATCTCTGGGACGCCAACCGTGCGTGGCACCTTCAGTTTCACCGTCCGACTAAGAGATAGTCTTGGTGCCACAGCGACGAAAGCACTCTCGATAACAATTACCTTGTAGGTGATTCGTAGCAGATAAGAAACGACGAAGGAGGAGTCGATCCTTCTCCTCTTTTTTCTTTTTTTGTTATATCTAAATATTTTTTTATGGTCACTCTTATGATTCTTCATCTGAACTTAATGTAATAAATATGGTATTCTTCTTTGAGTCCTGTCTGTATATTTAGAAATGACATCAAGGATTGTCTAAGGAAAATCTATTGGTTATTAATCCTACTTATCCATATCATGGTTAGAAAAGGTATTTCCACCTTTTATCAATGGAGTGAAATGTATGAAGATGTCGAACGAAAACCTGCTGAAGGATCATCTTATTTTTGATGCCCATTGCGATACTGCCAATGCTCTTTTAGATCGATCATTTGATTTTATCAAAGGAAAACAAGTCCATGTCGATAGGGATAAAATCAGGAAAGGTGGGTTGAACGCGCAGATATTCGCTCTCTATGTCAATCCGGCCTATGGACCATATCGATCGATCAAAAAAGCATTGTTGCTGTATCATGCGATGGAGAACAAAGTATTTTTTCCAGGATATGGATTGAAAGTGACCTCCTCAATCGAGATGGACTCTGCTCTGAGAAAAGACAGACTTGCATGCTGGCTGTCTCTGGAAGGTGGACATATCATTGAAAATTCGATCGAGATCCTTGAGTTTTTTTATTCACTTGGAATCCGATGTATGACACTGACTCATATGAAGAACACCGACTGGGCTGATTCCTCTGGGGACAGCCCTCGATGGGATGGGCTCAATGCACTTGGGAAAAAGATAGTTACTCGCATGGAAGAGATTCATATGGTTATTGATGTCTCTCACGCGTCAGATAAAACCGTCGAGGATGTTTTAGAGGTGACATCTGCTCCTTTAATGGCGTCTCATTCGAATGCACGGGCGTTATGCGACATTCCTCGTAATCTGCCTGATGATTTCATTCAGGAGATTGCCAAAAGAAACGGTTACATCGGGGTGAATTTTTTCCCTGTTTTTCTAAAGAAATCCATTTTTGATCAAGTGTATAAAAATGTCGAAAAATATGAACCTGAACATCAGCAGATCCTTCAAGGTAAGGAAGACAGCCCGGATTTTGTCAACAAGGCAGAATCAAAACTGTTTCAGAAATATGTGAAAGGATCCGATAGTGTCGATATAAACGCCGTGATAGATCACATTGTCCATATCGCTGAGGTCGGAGGTATTGACTGTGTGGGTCTGGGAAGTGATTTTGATGGGATGAGTTCCACTCCTACTGATTTGACCGATGTTTCCTGTTATCCAGTACTAATAGAAGGATTGTCCGTAAGAGGTTTTAAAACAAAAGAGATCCGTAAGATTATGGGGTTGAACCTCTATCAATTTTTAAAACAATTTGATCATTGATTTCCAATAGTAATTGATGGTAAATGCCCTCTTTGATAAATGTCCGAGGAGTTCAAGTTTGACAATACCGAGTATTCCTCGTCTTATTTTAAGGAATTTTTTTATCGAATTTTTTCATTCTGATTGTATCTCAATTTTCTTCTTGAACGAAACGATTTTTCTTTTTGTTCATTAATACACTGTGCACTACTAAGATAACAATCGCTGCGATAATAATGGAGATCGTCTTATCAGCGATTTCGACGACAAGATTTTCAATGAACGAGGCGGTCGTGGGGTTTCCCGTTTGAGAGACAAAGAAATCGTAAATGATCAGCGTCCCCTTGTAGGGTGGGAGATGAAATGCGGTGATGATACCGACGCTAAGAACCGCATTCAGGACACCGGTGGTGAGACCGACCGTCACTAATTTGAGTGGTTTATACAGATTCACCCAACCGCGTTTATAGAATGCCCAGGTGAGGACTGCCACCAGGATGCTGCTGAACAACCAGACCCAGTAAGAGATACCCCAGTACGTGAATGCCATGATTAAGTTATAGAGGACACCGGCGAGCACCCCTGCCCAGAGGCTGCCGATGATGACAGCAAATGATGTTCCCCAGCTGTCAAGAAAGAATGGGACACGTATATACAACACTAGAATTGATGTAGCGAAATTCAAGAGGATTGCACAAAACACCAGGATGAGAAAAAATGGCCATCGTGTCTTTATGGTATGGCGAAGAGCTATCTCATGGTAACTTGATAGTTCTTCATGAAGAATCGTTTTTTTCTTCAGAGGTCGACGTGTTGTCGCGTTAATCAGTCGGGCGATCAATACGGCAACAAAGATAACTCCGCTGACCAGTTCGACGGTCACAACTGCGCGGGCGACAGCGGTGACTGCGATAATATCACCAAACCCGACCGAGGTTAAGGTAACAAAGCTGAAGTAGAGGATTGCGGAGAACGAGAACTGTCCGTAAGTGAAGTGTAATGATGTTGGGTTGAGGATGTAAATAAGGGAGTAAATTTGGCTAAACGTGATTGCGATCAGGATATAAACGCTGATGGCACCGTAGATTTCGTTGATTGTGACTTTTTCGACAGACAGAACATGATAAAGGATGGTAATCAGGATGAAAAACAAGGTGATGGTTGACAGGGCGAATCGGGCGACCAGGAGTTCTGGTGTCGACTGGAACGTCTCTGTCCATATCACGATGAATGTTGGGACGGTAAGCATCAGCGAAGTCGCGACATATCTGATGTCGTAACTGACTGCGTAGATACCAAAAAGAAGGATGACGGCGAATAAAATGAGCAGAACGATGCTACCGAGTATGCTGTCCTCAAGGAATGGGAGTAAGATGATGAGCAACACTAAGGAGATGAATAAGAAAAACGAGCGGCGTTTGCGTATGACCATTTGCACTGAGTGATACTTATCTGTTAGTGACGTATAGCCTCCTCCATTTCAACTCGTAAACTTAAAAAGACTATTTAATGGATTTGTTTTACAAGAACAATTATTAATGAATGCTCCTTTTTGAATTCAGCATTAACAGGTATAAATCCCCTGTTTTTAAAACCTACATTATTTACTTTTCACTTAGGTTCGTTAACGGACCAGTTTCTTTTTATCGCTTGTTCAAAGAATCTCCTCCCGGTTGACAAGATACTAAAAAAAACGATTATCAACCATATCAATCCTGAAATTAATGAGAGATAAAATAAGTGATAAAAAAGAAACATCATAACCGTTGAAGCTCCGAACAAATAGAATATTACTAATAAAAAGAAAAAGGGGCGGACCTTTAATGTCATAGGTGGAATATTCTTGATATAGTGGAACGGCATCTCAAGGTTATCTATTAACACAAATAGAGACACATAGAAAAGAATCGTAAGAAAAAGAAGGGTTGCTTGTGCAAGCATATCTTCTGTATTATTAAGTCGAGTCAACAATAACGTGATTGATGTAAATATAAAACCACTGAAAAGTGATAATACGTGTGCGATGGTTTTGTTGTGCTCGAAATATGGCGTGTATAAATCTTCATTTTTAAGCATTCCATTTCCTTCTAATTATTTTTTGAGGGAAGATTGGATTGTCTGAGCGAGCTCATCAAGCTTTTTTTCATATCCTGACTCAAGGGGTCCTTTTATCGCTATGACCTTGAGTTTTAATCCCTCAGATAACTTGGAGATATTCTTTTTCCTAAGAATTTCCTCCATCTGTTCAAGACCTTTATCCTGACTGGACGCGGGATTAAGACAGGTATTAACAAGGATATAATGCGCAGATTGGTTTTTTATCTCTATTTTATCTAAGAATTTCCTCATCGATCGCACGATTTTTCCAAACGCATTAGGTGCACTAAAAATATAGAGATCAGCTTCAGGAAGCGATTGTGGTTTGATATCATGAACTGACATGAGTTGCACAGAATGCCCTTTTTTCCTCAAGATTGTTTCCAAATACATCATCGCTTTTTTTCCATTACCATATTTTGATTCATAGATGATATCGATGTTCATTTTTATTCGCCTTACACCCTAATCATTTATTTATTATTTAATGCTCCCCTGTTGAGATACTTTGACAATACTCCAGAGCCCCCACAGGGGGGGAAAAATGAAGGTCTGGCATAAAATCCTACCACGGGATTGCTTGCTAGGGGTACATTGCTCCTCAAATATTTTGTCGAGCCTAAGTAACTAGAGGGAAAGCATTGATGCGGTTTTCGATGGGTGCAAAAAGTAAAAAAAGAGGTGGAGTTAGAATCCCATGAGATACCGCAGAATGGGGAATGCATGAGGAAATAGCACAAGTAATCTTGCAAGGAACCAATGATGTTCGATGTTTTGGCTAAGTGGTGTGGTGAGGGTGACAGGGATCATGCAGTAATCACTACTGTTTTCCTTATTGATAACAGTGATGTTTCCTTGGAACGCCGCGTTGTTCTCCTTGGGTACGATCATGTACACCTGGACGGTTATTGGTCTCTGTGCGGGGGTGAG
>DQIQ01000088.1 GCA_003942085.1 Thermoplasmata archaeon
ATCACATACATCATATGCTATTTTCTGAATCGCGTTTTCTGCATGTTTCCTTTCAAAATCTTCCCTGTATTTCTCTACCATAACTTTCACTCCTCTTTTATTGGTGTTCGCATGTTCATTTTAATTGCACTTTGTACTTCTGACGGAAGCATTTTAAATCGTTCTGGTGTCTTTACCTTTAAGGCTTCTCCATACAATTTATATCCTTCATCCCATGTACCATCACTATGATGATCCATCCAATGAACAAAGGTTGGTCCAAAAATCCCGGTTGTTTTAATCCACGGTGTTACAAACTTACCTTCATGTGATAAATTGCATATGTTTTCAAACATACCATCCCTGCAATCACCGTGACCTTCCCATATATATGTATCACCAATTTTACTCCATCCACCACTGGAGAAAGCGTAACTTTGCTTTGCTTCACCAGTATTAGTCATCCACTGGTAGTAATAATTTCCGCCATTCACATGATTTCCACCATAGGTATCAAACTGAAGAATGATCCCATACTGCTCATGGAAATACACGTACATGTGTTCCTGTTTCGTTCCTTCATCATTCATGAATGGGATGTCAAGAACCTTCCTGAACCCAAACTGTTCAATCTCTGTAAGGACATCAAATATGTCCATTCCCCACGTTCTCATCTTACATTCGTCCTGATAACTTCCTGTGTTTCGGATATAAGAATCCGATATTCTCCTTTGTCACCAGATTCAGTTGCTAACTTTACCTGCTCATCAAATGCGTTAAGATCATCACTACTATTGAGATACTTCCAGATTCTCTCACCTTTCATGCGAAGATCAAAATCATATCTTGAAGTAGAACGAGGATCAGGTCTGTGAATCGGTTTTCCTGTATAAAAATCAATAGTAACATCTTCTTTCGATTGTTTCTTCTTACTCATTTCAACATCACCTTCCATTTCTGCGATCATCTTCCATCATCGCTTTTTCAATCATCCTGTTCAGGTTATCCTCACGGAATTTCAACTGTTCCTGAATTTTCTTCCACGAATATTGTGCGCGCTCAATGATCTGACCAACCTGATTGGCAGATAAGTTCATTGAATTGCACAACTCCTCTGTAATGAAAATTGAACCAGCCGCATTACACTCTGAAATCAGTCGTGCAAACTGGAGATAATTATTCTCCCAATTTGTATTAGGATCATCAGAAACCCATGTGCCTGAATCTTCTGCAAGCATTTCTTCTTCCATCAACGCATAATGTTCATCAGCATCACGCTCATATTCAACATCCTGCGCTTCACGTTTATCCATGATGCCTTTTACTACCAGACATTCGGTATAGTCGCCCTGATCACATAATGTTTTCCACGTTGGACACCATTTCTGACAAATACATTCAGAGCATGTCTTATCAACAAACTCATCGTACTCATCACAACCTCTGAACTGATCCTCTCCGTAATTACCTGTCACATATCTATCAAGAGATGCAGACATATGCCTATCCATGATTACACCTTCTTTAAATCACAAAACATCGGGAATGTATCCGCATCCTTATCATCAATCATAAGATGATACTCAAGACATTTCCTAAATGCCTTACAATTATTTCTTGCAAGTTTATGAGCAGGACATTCAGAACATTTTTCAACATGCTTAATAAATACACGCTTCATTCATCAAACACCTTTACTTCAGGAAGTGGCAATTCCTTATACCAATGCATTGGCTTATCATAATTCTTTGTCCACCCACCCTTTGGATTCTGATGCCACGAAATCGCATGATCCATCGTCTTGTACATATCATAGATTATCGTGGCTTCTTTGGGACATGGTTGCCCTGTAATTCCCCATGAAGCATTTTCCGCAAGTTGTGGATAAATAAATTTCTTTAACCATTTGGTATGAATACGCATCTTTTCACGATCTTCAGGCTTACGTTCAAACCTCTCTCCTTCTTCCCCAAAGAAGGTAAACATATGTTCAATTTCCTCAAATTGTCCCATCAGGATTCGCATATATAAATCCATAGCATACATCTGTAATCGTGCCTGTTCCACCGTCATTGTTACCTGAACCATTATTGTCATAATTTTTCACACAGAAAATTCAAGTTCTTCTTCCCATTCCGTAGATCCAATCCACGCTTTAACTTTTTCGATCCGATCTTTTATGGCATGTTCTATCGTCAAAACATCATCATGCTCAAAATCAACCACAGGGAATTCAAACAAGTTTTCAACATGCCCATATTTGAATTTACACCGTGTAATCTGATTTGCAGCACCACGCTGTCCACCAGTGAAAATTCCATTGTACGGATCACATTCAGTTGTCCCGGTTAAAATTTTTGAAACACTACCAAGATCATAGAGTTCTTCACCAGTAGTATCATAAAACTTACAATACAACATCCCGTTTTTTCGTCCACGTTTAATTACAATATTCATTTCATCACTCCCGCATCCACGCGGATCTTCACCAAAATTGTGCGATCCTAATGGTTTACGTGCATAATGCAAATCCTTTGTATAAAGCGCATAATCCATACAGAACGATGCACCCACATGATTGATGAAAGCGGTTACTGCCGCATCAATCAAATCCTGATTTGCTTTGGTAAGTTCAACCTTACCATCGCAATTATTCATATGTTCATTTCTATTTATATCAGCAAGACTTTCGGGTATCCAATTTTTTGCACACCACGTAAGATATTCCATGTAATCTCCGGGTGTCTTAATACCAATCTGTATCCGTTCAGCACCAGTCTTACAATTTTTCATCCTCTCATTAACAGTCTGCATATCAATAAATCCTCATCCCGTAATCCAGTTCATCCAGTGATCGTTCCTGCAATTCCTTAATGACTTTGAGAGCATATTCCTCACCAGTTCCATTGGGTATGGCATCAATTTCAAGTGTTACCATAAACTGGACCAATGCTACATCTTTGGGGGGATTTGACAGGAAAACCACTCTCTCTATTGTATCATCACGGTACATTATTCACCATCTCCAAACATCAATTCGGAATTCACTTTTTCATATGTTCGTATGTAAAAGTCAATATCACATATTACACATGGAATACTATTATCAAGATAATGTGCGTCCATAGCACGACAGAAATTCCAATCACGATCTTTTTCCGATAATTGTGAAAGACCTTTATTTATTTCATCGATCACTTGGACTATCATCCAAATCCACCAACTTAGGAACAACAGGAAAGCCTATTTGCTTGCTTGTATCATGATGTGGTCTGTCATCAATGAGTTCAACCAATTCCTCAACCCGGATACGCACAGCGTCCCACGAATCGCATGTCCGTCCGGTAATGTCAATATGCGCTTGCAGAATGTCCTCCAACCCACTGATTATTTGTTTATCAGTTATTTTCTTCGGACACTCCTTATACGTAATAATTCCATCTTCAGTTTCAATAAGGGATATTTTACATTTGGTAGTAGTTGAATATACCGTCATTCTCCAATTACCAGTACCCTCATTCAACTGACTTGATTTTACTTCCAACATTATACTCACCTATAAACAATGAATCTCCTGATACTTTCGGATAACCTCTCCGATGAGGATTTCTTTATCCTTTGCACAATACCAACTTGTGCTTGGCTTCATTCCAGCCCTGAAAGTACTCCATGTTTCATCATGGATTTCCTTTGCTTTGGTCTGGAGAAATTCTTCAAATGCGTCCATTATTACCTCATCAGATTCCTGACACGGTTCATCTCCATCTCAAGAATTTTCTCCATGCCATAATCATTATGCCACATGCGGGATGATTCCACATCACTCATGCGGATTGCATCCCTCGGATATTCTTTTACCGTAATCGGGATGGACAAATCAGGAACATGGACTTCTCCATTATACCTGAACTGAACCCAACACCCAAACATTCCACATGGTTTTCTGAAAGCCACATACATGCGTGGATGCAACTGACCACATACGGTACAAAGATGTTTCTCATCATAATCTTTGTCCTCGGTAGTCCATGTTTCAAGTGTTCCCCTGTCAAACCCAATAACTTTATTTTTGACAACGGTGGACTTGATAAATTCCAGACCAACTCCACGCTTGTCAATAGTTCCGTTAAATTGGAGTAATGAAGTCATTTAAATCACTGTTTGAAGTTTACACCACTTCGGGATTTCATCAG